>CBIHPC010000025.1:0-52109 GCA_966211305.1 uncultured Niastella sp. | reverse complement strand
GGATAATCCAAATGCGACAATGGAGGTGATGATGATACGCATGATGAAATTCATAGTTGTAGAGGTTTAGTTTGTACATATGTCGTGAATCGGCAATCGTGAATCGTGAATGGACTCGCGAAACGTGAAAGGGCTCACGAAAATTTTGGGATTTATAAACGACCTTGCGCGCCCGAATTTCGAGCCGATTGCCGATTGCCGATTGCCGCTCTAAATAACCACCAGTTCATAAAATTCCTCAGGAACCAGGTACTTGTTCGCCAGCTCCTGCAGCTCTTTGGCGGTGATGGTCTTTATGATCTGCATACCCCGCTCAAAATAACCCTCATCCACATCGTTCAGGATCATACTTTTCCAGCGGCCAATGACCTGGAACGGACCGTCAAGATCGCCCAGAATGGTGCCGATCATCGAATTCCGCGTCATCATCAGCTCCTCATCGTCGATCAACTCTTCGCGCAGCTGCTCCATTTCATAATAGATTTCCTTCACCGTTTCTGCTGTTACATCGCGCCCTGCCTCTGTGCTCACCATCCAGCCGCTTTCGCTGGTGAAGTTCATGAGGTAACTGTAAATACCGTAGGTATACCCTTTTTCTTCCCTGATATTGCCCATAAGGCGGGAACCGAAAAAGCCGCCCAGCACATTGTTCAACACCAGCACTTTTTGAAAATCGGGGTGCTTGCGGTTGGGGAACGGCCGGGCAATGCGAATAGCGCTCTGTACGCCATCGGGATCGTTCAATACCTGGTACTTTTTCTCCTTAGCGGGTTGCAGCGGATGTTGTATGGCCTCTGCACCACCGGTACCAACCCGTGGTTGTAATGGCAGTTGCCCGAAATTCTTTTCCAGCGATTCAATAATACCGGCCGGCAATTTACCGGCAACAAAGATCACGCAACGGCCCTGCCTGTAGTATTCATTGTAAAACGAAACCACATCTTCACGGGTAACCGCAGGGTAATCTTCGAGGTTCATATATTTTCCGTACGGGTGATCTTCCCCAAACAAATAAGCATCGATCAGCCGGCCGGCAACAAACTCACCTTTTTGCAGGTTTACTTTTAACCGCTGCTGCGCATTCTGTATATAAATGTTCAGTTCTTCCTGCGGAAAAACCGAATCCTGCACCAGCTCTGCCACTACAGGCAACAACTCATTGGTGTGTTTGCTTAACGTATGCAGTGTTAATTCAGAAGTTTCATTGTAACAGGCACGGTTGAGGTACGAGCCGTAATACTCAAAATGTTCGTTTATTTCAAAAGCCGTGCGCTTGCTGGTGCCATTCTTTAACATGAAATTGGTGGCAGCGGCAACGGCCTTCTTTTTTTCGAACCAGTTACCGGCAGAAAACACCCAGTTCACCATTAACGTATCTTCGGTGCCCATATCAACCGCATACACCTCAACCCCGTTACTGAGCGTATATTTTTTGCAGGCCGGTAGTTTTAAATCAAATGCAACCGGATCTATAATTGGAGGAGCGATAGTTCTGTTAAGCATATGTTCTTTTTAATCTTCTTTTATTCTTCAAATTAATTCTCACTATAGTATTTAAGCGTAGAGCAATTATTGGGATTGAATATTTTCTGGCTGTATTTCAAAATATCGTCGCCCGTTACGGAGAAATATTTGTCGCGGTCAGCATTGAACAGCGATGCATCGCCCAACAGCTCATAAAACGCGAGGTTATTGGCGCGGGTAAGCACGGTCATATCCTCAAAGGCCAGCGTAGCCTCGGTTTTGTTCTTTATTTTGGTAAGCTCTTTATCACTGATGCCATCCTGTTTCAGCTTTTCTATTTCTTCGTTGATGGCCTTTTCGGCTTCTTCCATCTTCACACCCTTTACCAGTTTTCCTTCAATGGCCAGCAATCCTTTTTCAACCGTACCAAAATGATAACACTCTATCTGGCTGAACAATTGTTTTTCTTTTACCAGTTTCTGGAATAACCGCGATGAACCGCCGCCACCCAGCACTTCGGTAATAAGATCGGCCACGTAATACCCGTGTGCCAACCGGTCGTCCATATGCCACACTTTATAAATAGCATCGAGCGGCACATTGGCTTTTACTTCCATGGTGCGCGGCTCATTCTGTACAGGCTCTGCGGGCAACCGGCGATTGTATTTTTCTCCCATAGCAATGGGCGCAAACCATTTTTCGGCCAGCCGGCGTACCTGGTCGGCCTTTACGTTCCCGGCCACAACCAGTATGGCATTTACCGGGCGGTAATGTTTAAAGAAGAAATCCTTTACATCCTGCAGGCTGGCATTTTCAATATGCGACAGCTCTTTACCAATCGTCATCCAGCGGTACGGATGTTGTTTGTAGGCCATTTCGCGCAACTTAAACCATACATCACCGTAGGGTTTGTTGATGTAATGCTCCTTAAATTCTTCGATAACCACCTTGCGTTGCACCTCGAGGCTTTTTTCGCTAAAACCCAGCGACAACATACGGTCACTCTCCAGCCAGAACGCTGTTTCCAGGTTCTCTGCCGGCAGTTGAATATAGTAGTTGGTTACGTCGTTGCTGGTATAAGCATTGTTTTCGCCGCCCGCCATTTGCAGAGGCGTTTCAAAATCTTCGATATTAACCGAACCACCAAACATGAGGTGTTCGAACAAATGGGCAAAACCTGTTTTATTGGGATCTTCGTCTTTTGCGCCCACATCGTACATCACATTCAATACCGCCATGGGCGTGGAACGATCTTCATGTACTAATACCCGTAATCCATTCGAAAGCGTGAATTTTTCAAATTGTATCATATGCCTTTATTGCTTTAATTGAATCCGCCGTGTTCGCATTTTACCGAAACACGGTTTGGAACCGTTTTACGGTTCCCTTTAGCTACAAATTAACGACAAGTTGAGGTATTTGGTTGAAACTGATTGATAAAAGCGGGTTAACGCCCCGTAAGGATGTTTTTGACCTTCATGGTGAGTACTATGGGGCCTTCTTTTCGCAGCACGAGTATTTTGAGCCTTTCGCCCGGGGTTTGCATCAGGTTCTTATACGTTTGTATATTATTACTGAAATTATTGGCCACCGCCATTATTACATCGCCCGGTTTGAACCCCGCCTGCTCGGCCGGCGATTCGGGCATAATATCAACCACCTGAATTTCACCGTCAACCACATACATGCCAAGCCCCGTATAGGAATAATCGAACTGTTCTTTATAGTGTGAATTGGGGATCATATAAATGTCCTTACGCTCGTAGTTGATAATCAGGTTGAACCGGCGCAGGAGATCGTTCCCTATAAGGCCTGCCAATGCAGGATAGGCGGTTACATTGTACTCATCGTCAAAAATATAGGTAGGAACGTTCCTGAACCGGTACGGGCCTACCTGAATTTGCTTTATAACCCCTTGTTTCATAGGCGCTTTACCACCCAACCCTTCTGCCTGGGTAGCATACCATTTGCGTTTGGGTTTTACAAAATTGCTGTCGCTCACAAATTCGGCCGATAGCAGCAGGCACATACCCGCCCCGGTATCGAAATAGAACCGGGAAGTTAGTGACCGGTTATCCTTTATACTGGCGCTCATAATTGGAATGGAATGGATCGTTGGCTTCAGCAAATAACCGCCGCGGGGGTATTTAATAGTGCCTTTTGTGTAAACCGAAATTTTGAGGCTGTCGTAATCGACCCCCACAATGTAACGCGATAAAAAGCTCAATCCAATGATACCATCTATTTTTTCGCCATAGGCACTGGTGAGTACATCGTAGTCATTTATGTGAAAATCAAGGTTTTCGACCGTAAGATCGGGCAGGTGAAGGCTTTGCCGGTAAGAAAAATACACCCGCCGCACCCCGGCAATACCGCGAATGGTGCGGTCGCTTAAAGTGGTAGGAACCTTTAAATAGTCTGCGGTGGCAGAGTCGAGCGAAATGCCGCCACTGCCGGTATCGAGAATAAAATTGAGTGTATCGGGAAAATTGCTGAGCCGGGCTTTAAGGGTAATGATGCCCCCGGTAAGCAACCTGAACGGGAATTTGGCAATAAGCTTTGCAGGCGGCGGAATAAATTCTTCCTGGGCCTGTACAAAGGATACAGACAGCAACAGTAAGAAAATGGGTATGGTCAACAATCGCATGAATGCCGGTTATGCAATTAGTAAGATAAAATATTTATCCGAAAATGGTAAACCATTGGTATAAAAACACATAAACAACCTTCATTGCCTACCCAATTACCGGCCACCGGATATGTTTACCATACTAATTACCACTTATACCATACGTATTGAACCGTTCGTTTAGTACTTTTGTTGCTACAATAAATTTTTATGCATCTGGATGAGCTGTACGCGAAAGCCCTGAATTTTGACATGCTGAGTATTGAGGAAGGAATGCACCTTTTTGAACACGCTCCATTGACTGAGCTGATGTTCGTGGCCAATGAAATGCGTAAAAAGCAGGTACCTCATGGGAAAGTTACCTGGCAAATAGACCGCAACGTAAACACCACCAACGTTTGTACTGCCAATTGCAAGTTCTGTAACTTCTTTCGTATACCTGGTCATACCGATGCTTATATAACCGATATCGCTACTTATAAAAAGAAAATTGACGAAACCATTCGCTGGGGTGGCGATCAGTTATTATTACAGGGTGGCCACCATCCTGAGCTGGGTTTACAGTTCTATGTTGACCTTTTCAGACAATTAAAATCGCTTTACCCGAATATCAAGCTGCACACCTTAGGGCCCCCCGAAGTGGCGCACATCACCAAACTCGAAAAATCGACCCATCGCGAAGTACTGACCGCATTGAAAGAGGCCGGTATGGATAGTTTGCCGGGCGCCGGCGCCGAAATTCTCGTTGACCGGGTACGCCGGCTTATTTCAAAAGGAAAGTGCGGGTCGCAGGAATGGCTCGATATCATGCACGAAGCCCATAAACTGAACATTACCACCTCCGGCACCATGATGTTCGGCCATGTGGAAACCGTTCGGGAGCGTTTTGAGCACCTTTTGAAGATCAGGGAAGTACAGTCAAGAAAACCGGCCGAAGCCAAAGGCTTCCTGGCCTTCATTCCCTGGACCTTCCAGGACGTTGATACCTTACTTACCAAAATACGCGGCGTGCACAACCTCACTACGCCCGATGAATATATTCGCATGATCGCCATCAGCCGCATCATGCTGCCTAATGTAAAGAACATTCAGGCCAGCTGGCTCACCGTTGGTAAACAAACCGCCCAGATCTGCCTGCATGCGGGCGCCAATGATTTCGGCAGCATCATGCTGGAAGAGAACGTGGTAAGTGCCGCCGGCGCGCCGCACCGGTTCACCTTCAAAAGTATTCAGCAGGCCATAAAAGATGCCGGGTTTGAACCACAGCTGCGTAACCAGCAATACGAATTCCGCCAAATGCCTGCACAAATAGAGGAGCAGGTGATTGATTATTAATTCATGAAGCGTTAATTCATAAATGGCGCTTATTTATAATAAGTTCAGTTACAGGTTACAAGTTTCAGGTTACTTGGGTACCGGTACCAATTAGCCGGGCACCAATAGCCATGCCGCTGTTTTTGCGAATAGCTTGTAGCGGCTGTTTTCCCTGAAACCTGTAACTTGTAACAGTTCACCTTAACAAGCTGGTATCTGAATATCACAACGTTACCCTATATTTCTCCCCACTTCCCCCTGCTTCTTCTCATCACTTTTCTTTACCCGCCCCGTCCCAACACTAAAAAACTGATGATTTACCCTTATTTATATTAAAAAATAATGGTTGATATTCAATACAATCCTAATTTCAAAGTTATATATCAGGGTAGGTATTGTATCCTTAAAAACCATGAAAAGTCCCTTTCGCAAATTGGTGAGAATTGCCGTAGTGCTGCTGGCTGCTGTGCTTTTATTTAACTTCTTCGGCTATTACATGATTCATCTGTCGGGCAAACAGAATGAAAAAATGGTTATGCTGGTGAATATAAGCGGGCAGCAGCAAACGCTTAGTCAACTCATTACCAAGGATGTATTACTACTTACCAGGGGCAACCTGCCCGAACACGAACAACATGCCATTCGTGAAGAACTTAAAAAGGCCACCGACAGCTTTATAAATTGCAACCAGCTCCTGCGCGATAAAATAAAGATCAAAACCGATGAACCGGTCACCAATGACCTGCTCGAGATCACCCGCGACCTTACTAATGCCCAAACCCATATGAAAGGTATTGTGGCGGTTGCGCAGGAAGTATACCTGGCCGATAGCCAGTTGCTTGCCATCAATGCTCCCCTGTACAAACAGCAGATACTCTATAGCGAACGAAAGTACTTTCCACTGATGAATGAGGTAGTACAGCGCTATACAACTGTTGTTACCGATAAACTCGAAGAGTCTTCAACCATCAATACCGGCAAATTCCTTTCGCTTATCGTTGCCCTCATCTGCCTTATTTTCCTGGTTATTGATCCCCTGCTGCGCAGCAATAAACAGAACTTTGAAGCCCTGCAAATGGCCCGCAACGCATTGCTGCGCGAGAAAAAATATTTGTCGTCTATTCTCAACTCCCAAACCAACTACGTCATCCGTATAGACCGCAACGGGAACTTCACCTATGCCAATCCGCAATTCCTGCAAGCCTTTGGATATTCCGAAAGAGAGATCCTTGGCGCTGCCTTTTATACTATCATCAATACAAAAGACCTTCACCGCTGCCAGGAAGTGGCCGATCAGTGCTGGCTGAACCCCGGTACAGTATATAAACTGCTTATAAAGAAATCGATCAGGAATACCGGTAACTTTCAGTGGACCGATTGGGAATTCATTGCCCTGCAAAACGAAGATGGCGTTTCTGAAATACAGGGTATTGGCGTGAACGTAACCGAAAAAGTCATTGCCGAACAGGCGCTGCAGAACAGTGAGCAGAAATTCCGCCTGCTGGCCGAACATGCCGAAGACATTATTTCCGTAAGCAATCCCGAGGGCGTTTTTCAATATGTTTCGCCTTCCGTTCAAAAAGCGCTGGGCTATTCGCGCGAAGAAATGGAAGGTCATACCATCACCTCATTCGTTCATCCTGAAGATGTGCATGTTTTTACCCCGCATAAAGGAAGCATCGCCCTGGGCCGCATCGACAACCTCACGTTACGTTACCGCATCATGACCAAACGCGGTGAATACATCTGGCTTGAAAGTATTTTGAAACCGGTGAAGGAAAACGGCCAGGTGGTAAAGATCATAACTACCTCGCGTAACGTTAACGAACAAAAGAAAGCCGAAGTGGAACGCGAGCAGTTGCTGGTTGATGTAAAGCAATCGGAAGAACTGCTGCGCACCATCATCAACTCTACTCCCGACTGGATCTTTATAAAAGACCCAAATCACAAATTCTTACTTATAAACCAGGCCTGTGCCGATTCAATGCGCAAAACGCCGCAGGAGATCATTGGTAAAGACGACCTGGAGGTTGGCTTCCCCGCAGAATATGTTACCGGCGATCCCACACGCGGTATTCGCGGTTTTTGGGCCGATGACGATGAAGTGGTAAAGAGCGGCAAGGTCATGTACATACCCGAAGAACCCAACTTTGCCAACGGCCAGCTGAACACCATGAGCACGGTTAAAGTGCCATTGAAAGATGCAGAAGGACAGGTATGGGGTGTACTGGGTTTTGTGCACAACATTACCCCGCTTAAAAAAGTAGAGGAAAGCCTGCGCCGTAAAGACCAGTTGCTGCAGGCCGTAGCCGAAGCAACGCACCTGCTTATCAGCAATAACAATCTCGATCAGGCCATTGGCGAAGCCATTCAACTGCTGGGTATGAAAATGCAGGTCGACGGCCTCAATGTATACAAGAATGAATATGTACTGGCCGAAGACAAATGGTATACAAGCAGGTTATGGCAATGGGAAAGCGCTACAGATGAACTGATCTATCGCACACCCGATTTCCAAAACAAGCCGATCGATATAAAATCGCCGCTGTTCCATACCCTCATAAGGGAAGAAATATTCTGCAGTCATATAAAGCACATTCAGTATCCTGAACTGCGTTCTTACTATGAGGAGCGCGGCGTAAAAACCGCCGCGGTGATCCCCGTGTTCACCATGCATTATTTCTGGGGATTTGTAGCCTTCAGCGATTGCACCCGGGAACGCGAGTGGACCATCACCGAATTCAGTATTCTGCAGTCATTTGCCGCCACGCTGGCCGCCGCCATCGAGCGTAAACAAATGGAACAGGAACTGGTGCAGGCGAAAGACATGGCCGAATCGGCCAACCAGGCAAAGAGTGAGTTCATGGCCAACATGAGCCACGAGCTGCGCACGCCCATGAACGGCATTATTGGTTTTACCGATCTGGTGCTCACTACCACATTACAACATTCGCAACGCGATTACCTCGAAAATGTAAAGAAATCGGCCTACGGCCTGCTCGATATAATCAATGACATTCTCGACTTCTCTAAATTGGAAGCCGGTAAACTGCAAATTGACAATACTTCATTTCGTATTGATGAACTGGTTGAAGAAACCATTGACATGTTAACCGTGAAGGCCTTTGAGAAAAAGCTTGAAATGGTTTGCCATATCGATCCGCTGCTGCCCAGCCGCGTAAGCGGCGACCCGGTTCGTATTCGCCAGATCTTTGTAAACCTGTTAGGCAATGCCATCAAGTTTACCCAAAAAGGTGAAATCTTCGTGTCGCTTAAAAAAGCGGGCAGCATGTACTTCAGGGACAACAAAAAGTTTATCGATATCGATCTTTCGGTTCGCGATACAGGTATTGGGATACCTAAAGAAAAGCTGATAAAGATCTTCGACAGTTTTACGCAGGCCGATTCTTCCACCACCCGTAAATATGGCGGAACCGGTTTGGGCCTCACCATTTCAAAAAGCCTGGCAGAGTTGATGGAAGGCAGCCTGCATGTGGCCAGTGAAGTGAACCGCGGCAGCACATTTACCCTGCGCTTACCGCTCGAAATCGTAAACATAGAACCGCAAATAACCGGCGCCTACAGACCGCCGTTACAAAAAGTGCTGGTAGTTGACGACAATGCCAGCAACCGGTGGATGATGCAGGAAATATTCCGCTATTTCAATATTCCCTGTGAAACGGCAAAAAGCGGTAAAGATGCGTTGGCGATCCTGCACCGCATGCATGAAAAAGGCGAACCGCTCGATCTTATTTTAACCGATCACCATATGCCCGAAATGGATGGCATGCAACTGGTGCAGGAGATCCGCAAATCTTCCAAAGGCTTTGCACAACCTGTAATTATGATGTTGTCATCAATGGAGAAAAACCTGTTTCAGCGGCAGGCAGAAAAACTGGGTATTCACAGCTTCCTTTCAAAACCGGTAAAACTGTACGAACTGTACGCCCTGCTCTCGGCCATGTTCACAACCGGCACCCATCAGCCGGAGAGAATAAGCCCTATTCCCACCATTGAAAAAATTACCGATGCTGCCAGCATTATGGTGGTTGAAGATGAGCCCATCAATATGATGCTGATAACCGAAGTGTTGGGCAGAATGGGATTTGCCGTCATCAAAGCTACCAACGGAAAACAGGCACTCGAGCTGTTACAGCAACAGGACCCTCAACTGATCTTCATGGATGTGAATATGCCCGAAATGGATGGCTTTACCACTACCCGCTTAATCAGGCAACTGCCCGAACCATACAGCCTCATTCCAGTAATTGCGCTCACCGCCGATGCCATGCAGGGCGATAAAGAAAAATGTATTGAAGCCGGCATGAACGACTACATTTCAAAACCATTTAAGTTGGAAGAGATTGAAGCAATACTGAAGAAAAGAATGTTGTTGGTGTGAAAATTTTAACATTTGGCACGTTACATTTTTACAACTTCACCGACTCATTTTTTGTCTAATAGTCAACTAAATTCAGAAAATGATCAAACAGCAAACATCGACCTCTTTGATATTTTGCGTGCTGATGGATTTCATTGGCTACGCATCGTACGCCCTGCCCGTTTTGGGTGAGTTCGGCGATATCATCTGGGCCCCCATTTCTGCGCTCATTTTCTTCAGAACTTTCGGTGGCTGGAAAGGTGCGTTTGGGGGATTGTTCAACTTTGTGGAAGAAATACTTCCCGGTCTTGATTTCATTCCCAGCTTCACTATCATGTGGTTATGGCAAAGAATGAAAAAGCCGCAACAACGAATAACGACAATTAAGATCAATGGTCGTTAGCCTACAACAAACCGGTAGCCTACCCCTTTTATAGTAATTATTTCAAGCAGGTCATCCTCTTTTAAATAGCTGCGCAGCTTAGTGATGTAAACATCGAGGTTGCGCGAATTAAAGAAGGAATCATTGCCCCAAAGCAAATTCAAAATGTCTTTGCGGTCAATGATCTTTTCCCGGTTCTCGTATAATAACTTCAGCAATTCGCTTTCACGAAAGGAGAGTTTTCTTTCTTCATTAAAACCTGTCAACAGCTGCCGGCTTACGTAAAAGTTATATTTACCGATCTGCAGTGTATCTTTTCCATTGCCGGGGCGGGCGCCCTGCTCCTTAAACCGCAATGCATTTTCAATTCGCACTATCAGCTCTTCCATACTGAACGGCTTGCGTATATAGTCATTGCCGCCAACAGAAAAGCCTTTTACCAGGTCATCGGTCTGTGTTTTGGCGGTAAGGAAAATAATAGGCACCCAGGCATTTATTTCGCGTATTTCACCGGCGATGGTAAAACCGTCTTTATTGGGCAGCATTACATCGAGCACACAAACATCGGGGTTTAGCTGCTTGAAAACCGATAATACATTAACCCCGTCGCTTTCCATAGTAACGTCAAAATGCCGGCTCTCCAGGCTTTCCTTTACAATTTTGCCCAGAAATAATTCATCTTCTACATACAGGATCCTGGTTTTGCTCATGAAGCTGTGGGAAGTTTTATTATAAATTGGCTACCAATACCGGTTTGGCTTTCCACTTCAATAGAACCAAAGTGCCGTTGTATAACATACGCCACATAACTCAGTCCCAGGCCATAGCCTTTTACATTATGCGTATTACCGGCAGGCACGCGAAAGAATTTATCGAAGATCTTTTTATGGTACTCAACAGGAATGCCAATGCCGTTATCAGTTACACGCAAAACAATTCTCTCCTCCTCTTCTTTAAGCTCAACCTGAATGGAAGGATTTTCCCTGCTGTATTTTAAAGCATTATCCAACAGGTTGAACAACACGCTGGTCATGTGCAGGCGGTCGGCGGCTATTTCAAAATGATCGCCATGCATTTGCACAGTCACCTTCGCTTTGTATTTTTCAAATTGCAGTTTCATGGAGTTCACTACCTCTTTCACCAGTACCGAAAGATCGATTACTTCTTCTTTCAGCTCAACCTGGTGTTTTTCAAACATCGACAGTTTCAAAACCTTATCAACCAGGAACGATAAGCGCTGCAGTTCATTCGACGATATGGCGAGGTACTCCTTTGTTTTTTCGGGATCGTGCAGGGCGTCGAAATTGCGCAACGCCTCAATGGCCACGCTTACCGTGGCTATGGGCGTTTTCAGCTCATGCGTGATATTGCTGATGAAGTCGTTCTTTATCTGTGTTAGTTTCCGCTGCTGCACGAGCGTACGCAAAAGCAGGTAGAACGAAAATGCCGTCAACCCTACCAGCAGCAGGGATACCATTATCTGCGACCCGATCTTTTTCAATGCAAATGGGGTCATGTTGCCCATATCTACCCGGTAAGTAATGGGGTGATTGAAGCCAATGGTAACTTCATTTTCCGTTTCGAAAAAAGGCGGCGGCGGCATATCATCGGGCAAAACCGCTTTGCGGCTGGTAATGGTAAAGGGAATGGAGATCTTCTCCCGCGCCAGCACCCGTGCATATCTTGCCGTCAGTTCTTTAATGCTTATGCTGTCCTGTAACGAATCTACCCGGCTTAAAACTCTTACAATGCTTGCCCCCGAACCCGGACCGTCCCTGAAAACGTGGATTTCGCTGACGGAATCACCCGGAATGCGCTCATGAATGAGATCGGTGCTTTTTTCTCTAACCATTACCCGGAATTTTCTATCGTGCATCATCGTATCGAGCACCCGCCTGCGCATGGCATCCATCATTCCAACGGCCCCATATCCTGCCACCCTGAACTTTGTATTCGGTCCCAGCGTATCGAGCTTTAGTTTTTCAGCCCTGAGGCGTTGCAGCGCTTCGCGAAACAATACATTCGTGCGAAAAGTTAGTTCGCACTTTTCCTCCCTGAAGTTTTTGACAAGCCAAAAAACCTGAAAGGTTGCTACGGCCACGATGGCCAGCAACATTAAAACTACCGGTAAATACAAACGGCGCCTGTTCATAACACTACAAAAGTAGCCGTTTAAAGCCGGCAGTCTGATACCATTAACCTTAATTAACATTAAACCAAGGTGCGTTAACCTGTTACCTTTTTGAGGTGCAATAGTTTTGAAACAAATAATATTAGTATGAAAATGATATATTTTCTGACGGGCGCACTCATTACCATTCAGGCGCAGGCTCAGCAACGGACCGGGCGTGTTGTGTACGAATATACCCGGCAAATGATGGTGAGAATGGCCGGCCCCGGCGGAGCGGAACAGCCGCCACCTCCAACTCATGCGCACGTAATAAAAAAAGAAGTGCTGTTTGGTAATAACCAGATGTTGCGCCGGACGCTGGAAGATAATACCCTGAATGATTTTGCAGACGAAAGCCGCGGTATTCAGGTTCGCGCATTTGGCATGGGCGACGACGATATTACCTGGTTGAACTTTGCCGATGGCCGCAAAGTGGAACAAAAAGAATTCGCCACCAAACAATACCTGGTTACAGATAGCGTGCGCAAACAAAACTGGAAGCTGACCGGCGAAACGAAAAGCATGCTGGGTTATACCTGCCAGCAGGCTGTTACTAACCGCTATGGCAAACGAATGATGATCTCGATGGACAACGGCAATATGACCCGAAAAGAAGTTCCCGATACCAGTAAAGTAGTTGCCTGGTTTACGCCTGCCGTTCCGGTAGCGGCCGGTCCTGATTTTGAAGGACAGCTACCCGGCCTGATCCTGCAAATTGATATTAACGGCAACACTACTTATAAAGCGATAGAAGTATCGCAAAAAACTGATGTGGCTGCTATTAAAGAACCCAGAAAAGGAAAAAAAGTAACGGCCGAAGAATTTAATAAAGAACGGGATAAAGTAATGGAAGAAATGCATCGCAACGGTGGAAGAAGAGCAATACACATGGGAAATTAGCTTTGCAAATTTTTCGCATAGGGCATTACATGTATGAAAACATAAAATATTGCCACAATCATTGAAATAGTGTGATAACCGTCATAGAATAATTGAAATAATCATTCTATTTTCATAGCGGTTTTTCATAGGATATTGGATTAACACGGGCTGGATCTCTATCCGGCCTTTTTTTATTCTTCTAACCCGTTAGCGTGGGTTGTTTTTCGAATTGATCTTTTAAAAACTTAGCGCTAATCAATAATTCACTAAACCATCAATTATGTGATGGCCGTCATAGTTTTTGTTGTTTTTTGATATTAATTTCAAATTGGTTTTTCATAGGATATTGGATTAATACGGGGCTGGATTTCTATCCGGCCCTTTCTTATTTAATCACGTGAAAGGATCAATGCGTTATATGGACCCAGATTGATGGCAGCACTGTACTCCTGGTCGTCCTTTTTGCTTTCAAAAGTTTCAGTTTCCGAAGCATCACTACCGGTGAAGGTTTCATCATATCCTTTCCAGTCGCTGTTAAACCGAACCTTCCAAACGCCTTCTTCGGGCACACCGATCACATAATCCTTATGCTCTTTATTGGCAAAGTTTATAATAATGATCGTGCTGTCTTTCGGTCCGCCTTCATGCCAGCGGTGAAAGGCCACTACCTTGTCTACATTGTTCAAATGTAATATACGTGTATGTTGGCCTGTAAGCCCCCTGGTCAACCCATCGAGGTTACGGCGCAGGTGAATACAATCGCGGTACAGGCGGGCAATTCCTTTAAAGGTGGAGAAATTCGACCAGTCGAGCGGATTCTGTTCATCGAACCAGCCATCTTCAACAAATTCCTGTCCCTGGAAAATCATGGGTATGCCGGCGCAGGTAAAAACCATAACAGCGCCCAGCACCGATCTTTTTTTGGCGAACCAGCCTTGCGAATCACCGGGCGCAATTTCTTCCGGTACACGCGTTTTACCATTGGCCACATCGTCGTGCGATTCGGTATAGATAACCCGTTGCCAGGCATCGCCGTTGAATTTATGCATTATGGCATACTTAATTTTATCCATATTGCGATGCGTGTCTTCCGGCACTTTCAATTCGTTACGTACGCTAAATGTAAAGCTGGGATCCCACTGGGTATTGAACCCTTCGCCGCCTTCTTCCTCTTTTTTGGTTATCCATTCATTGTTCTGCAGATCTTCGGCTATCATTATTTTCCAGGGGTAACGCTTTTTCACTTCTTCGTTTATCCATTTCATCAGCGTCCATCCGTCGGGCAAATCGGCATCGGGTAAATTTTTGCCATGTACGTTGCGAACAAATAAAAGCGCATCGGTACGCAAGCCGTCTATATGATAATCTTCCAGCCACATCAAAGCATTATCGCGGAGGTATTGCCTTACTTCGGGGCGGCCATAATCGGGGCGGGTATGGCCCCAGGGCGTTTCAGCGCGCCAGTCCTGGTAAAAGTAAATGCCGCCGGCACCATTCTCGCTCCAGCCGTCAAACTGCCAAAGATCGAGGTCTGAAGGGCCAAAGTGATTGTACACCACATCGAGTATAACTGCTATGCCCAGTTCATGTGCAGTGTTGATAAGCTCCTTAAATCCTTTGATGCCGCCATAATCCGATTCAATGGCAAAGGGGTGCGACAGATTATAACCCCATGAAAACCCGCCGGGAAACTCCGTTGCCGGCATAATCTCAATGGCATTAACGCCCAATGTTTTTAAATAGCCCAGCCGTTGCCTGGCGGTTTCGAAAGTGCCCGGTTTGCCGTCCTCCTTTACATTGAAAGTTCCTATATGCATTTCGTAAATAACGAGTTCATTCCAGGAAGGCATTTGAAAATCCTGGTCGGTCCACTCAAAATGCGGATCGGTGATAATCGAATTGCCCGCCGAATTGGTTACTTCGCGGGCATAGGGATCATTGCGGTAAACCACACCGATATCGGTGTGTAAAATATATTTGTATTCGTTGCCGACAACTGCATCCGGAATATTCAATCCCCAATACCCATTTCCTTCATGGGTCATCTCGTTCTTGTTTTTAGCCCATTTGTTAAAATCACCGGTTACAAATACCTTTTTTGCATGGGGCGCCCATACTCTGAAGTATACGCCGTTTTCGTGTGGGATAGAACCCATTCCATCGACCCGTTTTTCAGGGGCTGCAATAGCAGTGCTTTTTCTTGACATGGTAGTATAGTTTGAGGAATTATCCTTCAACTATGCAATTTTGCTACCATGCCTATGGGAGGCGGGGTTATCTTTTAATGATATGAATATTGCCGTTTTCGCCCGGCGCACTCAACCCGTTTTTGGCGAGGCTGTAGGTAAAGCTCAGCAGGAAAAAACGTTGCAGGTTCGTTACCCGTTTGTCTTCAATATAATTCTGACTGGTACTGCGGCTTACACCTATATTCTGTTTCAACAGGTCAAATACCGATAATTTGATCTCACCGCGATTAAAGCGTAAGAATTGTTTGCTGATAAACGCATTCCATAACGGCACTTTTGTATTGAACCCGCTGGCGCGCTGGCTGTTGATGGCATAAGTAAACTCAGTATTGAAGAAGAACCGCTTTGGCAACTGCCAGCTTATTTCAGTTCCATACTGCTGGTTCAGGTATTCGGTATTCAACGATTGTTGCAAATTGTATTGGGTGCGGTAATAATTAATGCCGGCCGATACGGAAACATCCAGCTTTTCGGTAGCATTGATCTCAAAACGTACATCGGGTCCTATGTTCAATGTATTGATCAGGTTGCCTGCGCCGTTAATGAACGATTTGTTCTTTGTGTAACTGCCGTTGGTGCTAAAGTTTACCGATCCTTTCAGAAAACGGATGGGTAAACCCAGGTTCACACTACCCGAAAGATCATACACCCCATCAACGTTTACGGGCCGGGTAGTTTTAACACCTACGGAATCGATGGTATCGGAGTCAACGATCTTGCTATCGGTACGGCGCAGGTTAAAAAAAGCGAACAGGTTTTTGTTCCTGAACGGGTTTACCGAAAAGAAGTTCAGTTGCAGGGCATGGGTTAACTCCTGTTTAAGATCGGCATTACCGGCTTTGATATTTAAGGGGTCGCTGTTATCGGGCACCGGTTGCAATTGCGAAACCGATGGTTGTTTGGTGCTGGTATTATAATTCAGCCGCAGGTGACGGTATTTGGTAAAGTTGTATTGAAAGCGCGCATTAGGCAGCAGGTTATAAAATGTTTTGCTGATGGTGGTATCCTTGCCCGCGGCCACACTCCTCCCTTCCAGTTCGGCCTGTTGCCAGTTCACTCCGGCCGATGCATTGAATTTGCTCAACTGCATGCGCCAGCGAACGCCAACGGAATTATACCCATAGCTGTTTTCGAAATCATTGGTAAGGCGGTCGTTCAACCGGTCGAACTTGCCGCTGAACGCGTTGTAGTCCCAGGTAGTTTTTTGAGCCGTGCTCACCGTATTGCTTTTTGCAACGCTGAACTCAAGCAATGATCTTTTAAAAATCGGTTCTGTATACACCAGCCTTGCCGTATACCCATTGAGGTCGCTGCTGTTATTATTGTGTTGATTTATTGAATCTGTTCGTATTACCGTACCCGCCGTATTTCGATACGTATTGGTTGAAAGCAGGCTGCCATCGCCGTCGCTGGCATTCAGGTTGTTTTGCAGGCTCAATGAAATGGTTCTTCCGGCCCGCCTGAACTTTTTCCGGAAAAGGAGATCATTTTTAAAATTATACCCTTTATTGCCCGACCCGGTTTCACTTTTACCGCTGGTACCCGGCGTACCCGCAAGCGAAAAAGTATTGTAATCGCTTATTGAAGAAGTGGTTGTTTGCTGGTATCCGATAGAAGGCGATATTTTTATGGAATGAAAGGAATCCAGTTGAATATCAACGCCGAGGTTTAGCTTATGGGTATTGTTAATGTTCTTTGCAAATGCGTTCTGGTTGTAATACCAGGAAGAATCGGGAAGAAAATATTGCCGCTGTATATGGCTTTCCGTATTGGGGTTATACCGGTTGTAGAAATAATTGCTGGTGAAATTGGTTTTGCTGCCAATGATATTGTTGTAATTGAACCCGCCGCCCCAAATGCTTCTTATACCACTACTGTTATCATTCTGGTTGGCGCCGTCATCATTCCTGATATTTATTGAAATGCCACCCCCACCCGTTGGCTGCATATTGCTCATGCCGCCATTAAAGCTGAGCATATCCATAAATGAAAAACCTTCTGAATTGGTATTGTTGCCCATGCCTATTACCGAAAACTGGCGGGCCCCTTTAAAAGAATTTACATTGAACCTGCCCTCATAGCGATCGTTGGTGCCACCGCCTGCCATCACCTTGCCGAACATGCCTTTCTTTTTGTCTTTCTTCAATTTCAGGTTGATGGTCTTTTCGCTATTGCCATCATCAAAACCGGTGAGTTGCGCCTGGTCGCTCATTCTATCGTATACCTGTACTTTATCAACCGCATCGGCGGGCAGGTTACGGGTAGCAACTTTCGGGTCGGTACCAAAAAACTCCTTGCCATCGACCAGTACTTTTTTTACCTCCTGGCCCTGGGCTGTAACGGTACCATCCTTTTCCACTTTAATACCCGGCATTTTTTTCAGCAGCTGCTCAACGGTAGCATTGGGAATGGTTTTAAAGGAACCGGCATTGTATTGCACGGTATCGTCAATCAACGTAACCGGCGGCGCCTCTGCCGTAACCACTACTTCGCTAAGTACCCGGGTAACATCGTTCATTACGATATTACCGAGGTTCACCTGTTTATGATTGTCATCGATGGTAAATAAGCGGCTGCTGTTATGATAGTTTACATGCGTTGTGAGTATCCGGTATTCGCCATTGGCCAAACCGGCCAATTCAAACCGGCCCCGGCTATCGGTCATGGTGAACGACACAAGGGAGGAATCTTTTTTCTGTAACAGGGTAACGGTGGCCGCTACCACAGGTTGTTTCGATAGCGTATCAAAGGCTGCACCTTTTACAACGCCGTTCTTTTGCGCCAACAAAACAGCATACAGGAAACAGGAAACAAGCAGCAGGTAAACCTTCTTCATACCGGGAATATTTTCGGGTTGATAAAGCCACTACGAAAATATTCTTACACTTCGGTAAGCAAGGTTAAGCAGGGTTGCTTTAATGTTAATGAAGGTTAATATTTAGCCATCGCCTGCATGGAAGCCTCGCTGGCCGGTTCTTCATATACCTGCAGTACGATTTTCCAAAGACCGCCTTCGGATCTCAAAAGCATTTCAACATGCAGTTTTTGTATAATATCGGTGCTGGGCAAAAAATGGAAAATAATGGTGGTTTGCTTTTTCTCTTTTTCCGGTGAATGGTACTGCCCGTTGAGTATGGCCGGCTTCTGGCCTTCCATTTTTATAATGGTGTTATGGATCTCATTGAACAGATCGCTGAACCTTGCTTTTGCTTTTTGAAAATCGGCCGATGAAAACAAATCACACTTCCAGCTAAAGGCTTCGTTTGTTTTATACTGTGTAAGTACACAGTTGACCGATCCGGGGATAATGACTTTTGATTTATAATCGACAGCAGGTTCGTATGCTGCAATCCGGTCGCCTTTGATATTGTTAAAATGATTGGGATAGTCCTCAATTACCATTTTGAGGGCGGCATTGGTGTTATTGCTAAAAACGCCTTGTGCACCAGCGTTAAGGCTTAATAATAAAGCCAGTAGCAATGGGGTTAGTTTGCTCATGGGTACGGTTTCGAAATGGAAAAATAGCGAATTCCAACATGTTGTTAACATAGTTATTGCTAAATTCACATAAACACAATAAAAAAGCCGCATTGAGCGTTACAAACGATAGCTTATTCTATTATTCAATATCAATTCAATACCAATGAAAAAGAATTCAATGTATCACGATGTACAAAACGCGAAGATCCACAAATCTATCTATCGCCCATCTTCCAACGTCATTCGTTTTGTAAAATCCCTGATGGCCGTAGTTATGCTGGGTAATTCTCCCATCAGCACCGATTCAACGCTAAGAAGAAAATTCCATTAATAATTATTTACTTTATTTATAACGAATAGCACTTACCTCTGAAACCACAATTGTATGTGCTAGCCCTCCCGACTTGTCGGGAGGTTTTTTTTGCAAACTTCAAAATGAAAAGGTGGGTCACCTATTAAAGATGACCCACCTTCTTTGTATATGGTTGGGTTGTATTACTGATTTGTTCTGGTTCGGGGCATGCCTCCACCCATATTTGAACCGCCATTCATCTTGCGTTCTATCTGGCGTTCAATATTCCTTGGTAACCTGGGGCCCCCGCGCCGTTGTTCGTTATTGCCAGCCCGGTTGAGGTTATAGGTAAAGGTGAGCATAAAGTACCGCTTCAGCACGGTTGAACGGGTATCCTGCACATAACCATCGCTTATAGTTCGGGTAATACTCTGGTTCTGGTTCAACAGGTCATTCACCGAGAATTTCAGTTCGCCATTCTTCTTTTTGAATAACTGGCAGGCCAGGCTCGAATTCCATAAAGGAATGCTCTGGTTAAATCCGTCGGCACGGCCCGTGTTAATATAGTAATCAAAGTCGGTTGATAACACCAGGCTTTTCAGGAATGTGTAGCTTATATCGGCCGAATACGTTTGGGTGAAATATTCATTGTTCTGAATCGATTGCTGGCTATAAGTAGCCTTATTATATGCCACACTGGCATTCAAACCTACGATCAATGCCTCTTTGATATCAAGGTTAATACCGGCTGTTTGCGAAACAACCAATGCATTGGTTATATTCCGTTTCTGGTAAAGCATATTGATATCCCTGTTGTAGGTAATATTATTATTGAAGTTCAGGCTGCTGCCTTTCATTTTTCCCTGCAGGGGCAATCCAAATGTTATAAAGGAAGAGGTGCTGTACGCTCCGTTTACGTTAACCGGAGCTGTATATTGGGCGCCCGGCGGCAAACTCTGCAGCTCATATTTCTGTCTTAATTCATCAGTGAGGATTTCAACACTGTTTGCAATTTTATTTTGTGTGGCGCTCAGGCTAAGGCTAACCGACAGGAACTTAAAAGTAACTGCATCAAACGTATTATAATTAAGATTTACATTGTGTGCAAACTCCTGCTTAAGCGAGGGATTACCGTTGGCTACCGATAAAATATTCGATTGATCGGGCACTTCCTGCAATTGATTTACCGATGGCTGGTTTGTTCTTCCCCGGTAAAATACGCGCAGGTTCTTCGACCGGCTGAACTGGTAGTTAAAATTCGCTGTAGGGAACAGGTTGGTATACGTTTGTTTTATGGTTGTATCCCCGGTGAGCGCGCGCTCGTTATAATTATTCAGTTGAGAATGCTCAACGGCCGCTCCAATTTGCCAGCTATATTTTTGATGTTGTAAGCGAAAGTTGACGCCTGCGCGATGAGCAATAAAATCATTTTCAAAATAGTTGGTCTGCGCCTTATTAATTATATCATATTTAAGCGAATCGGCATTGTAATCAAAAGCGTCGCGGTCGCTGGTACTATGCCGGTTGGTGTAAGCATAATTTACTTCTATAAGCTTGTTATTACCAATGGGTTCGGTATACGAAGTGCTGATAACATTATTCAGCGATCTTGTTTTTTGGGTTGACATGTAATTCTGATAAACCGTGCCTAACAAATTACCCACCGAATCATAGGAACGTAAAGGCGATTGCGTAATACCGTTTCCATCGCTATTGTTGATGCTGCTGTTCAATCCGATCGTTAATGTACGGCCCAGCTTGTGAAATTTTCGGCGATATAACAGGTTGTTGTTCAGGTTTATTCCATCGCGTTCATTGCTGTTTATATTTACGCCTTCATTGGCCAGAAAATCGAGCGCTCCTTTACTGGCACGCGTAAATAACGTGTCGTACGAATACGACTCGGAATGTTGTACTACCAGGTTGGGGGTATACAACAAAGAGTTCATGGAGTCAATATAATATTCAAACCGTAAATTGAACCGGTGGTTCTGGTTCCTGGAGGTTGAGAACATGTCTTCATTCCGCAGAATAGTAGAATCGCCATTTATGGTTTGCCGGGTAAGACTTTGTTGTTCTTTGCGGTTATCGCTGTTTGAAAAGAAATAACTTCCGGTAACGTCTACTTTACTGCCCCATTTATCGGTATAATTGATACCGGCATTGGTTGCCTTTGTAATACCATTATTGCTGCTGCCGAAGTTGCTGAAACCACCGCCGCCGGGACCGCCAAAATTTCCACCGCCGAAGCCGCCACGGCCACGACCACGGCCGCCACCAAAACCACCGCCGCCGCCACGGGAACCAAAACCGCCCATGTTGCCAACGATATCGTTAAAAGAAAAGCTCGATTTGTTGAGGTTGTTCGATCCTGCAAGAATGCTTATGCGCCGGTCGTTATCGAAACGATTGAACATACCGCTTACCTGGTAACGATCATTATCACCTATGCCTGCCGTAAAGCGGCCGAAATATCCCTTCCGTTTATCTTTCCTTAATTTAATATTGATGGTTTTCGAACGGCTGCCATCA
This sequence comes from uncultured Niastella sp., assembly GCA_966211305.1. Lineage (GTDB taxonomy): Bacteria > Bacteroidota > Bacteroidia > Chitinophagales > Chitinophagaceae > Niastella. Next base: position 30,334 of record CBIHPC010000025.1, on the reverse strand, counting down.
TCGATGCGGGTGAACTTGGCCTGGTCGCTCATATCATCAAATACCTGTACCGATTCAATCATATCGGCCGTAATATTTTTGGTTGCCATTTTAGGATCGGTGCCAAAAAACTCCTTCCCATCTACGTATACCTTCTGTACATCTTCACCCTGCGCTTTTACATTCCCGTCTTTATCAACCTGAACGCCCGGTAATTTCTTCAACAGGTCTTCTGCCGTGGAATTGGGTTTTGTTTTGAAGGCATCGGCCCTGAATTCAACCGTATCTTTTTTAACACTGATTGGAGGCGCTTCCACAATCACTTCTTTCAACATGTTATCCTTCTTATTCATGTATACCGTGCCTAACCGCACATTTGGATTCTCAGTTGTAATGCTGAACCTGATATACCTGGGAGAATAGCCCTGATAGGAGATCATTAAACGATAGGAACCGGCATTGAGATTTTTGATCCTGAACTCACCTTTGGCATCAGCGAGTGTATATGTTACTATGGTAGTATCGGTTGCATGTAATACAGTTATCGTAGCATCTGTAAGCGTTTCAACATACAGGCTGTCATATAATTTGCCCTGTATACTGCCCGAAACATTCTGGGCAAAACCAGCAGTTGCAAATGCAAAAATCAAAAAGAACAGGGTAAAAATCTTCTTCATGTAAGGATTATGAACATTTATGATATTACCTTTTAGACGCCACCCCGCCAAAAAACTTGTGTAAACAATTTACGCCTTAAAAAGTTTACCGTTACACGACAACTTTGACCGGCATATTCCGGAAAAGAATGTGCCACGATGCTGCACATATTCTATGCGTATCGTGGCACACTTCAGTTACTTAATAACTATTATAGTTTATCTATGGAAACCAGATTGTTAGCTGAAGAGATATTCTACATCTTCCCTTGTCAGCGATTTCACAAATCCTTCGTCATCGGTGATCAGGTCCTTGGCCAGTAACCGCTTTTTGTCCTGCAACTGCAATATCTTATCCTCAATAGTGTCTTTGCAGATCATACGGTAGGCAAAAATGTTCTTCGTTTGACCGATACGATGGGTACGGTCAATAGCCTGTTGCTCAACGGCCGGGTTCCACCAGGGGTCAACGATGTACACATAATCGGCAGCGGTAAGGTTCAAACCCACGCCACCGGCTTTGAGCGAGATCAGGAACACGCGACAATTCTCATCATTCTGGAACCGCTGAATGGCGCGCTCACGGTCAATAGCCGAAGTGCTGCCGTCGAAGTATTCAAAATCAACTTCCAGCTCTCTCAGCTTTTCTTTTATAAGTGCGAGCATACCCAGGAATTGCGAGAACACCAGCGCTTTGTGGTTACTGATATTTTCGGTGATCTCGCGCCCCAGCTCTTCCAGTTTTATCGAATGGTTAGGGAATTTTTCCGCTTCATTCAGGATCGCCGGCGAATCGCAGATCTGTCGCAATTTCATAAGGCCCTGCAAAATGGTCAACTGCGAACGTTGAATACCCTGTTGCTCAATGGTGCCCATGATCTTATCGCGAAAATCGTTTCTGTAAGCATCATAAATGGCCTGCTGCTCCGATTCCATTTCACAGAACAGGATGGTCTCAATTTTATCGGGAAGGTCCTTGGCCACCTGCTCTTTTGTACGGCGCAATATGAACGGATATAACAGTTTTCGCAAATGATCTTTGCGATCGGCCTCGCCGAACTTATCAATAGGGATCGCAAACTCCTGCCGGAAGAACTCAACGCTTCCCAGCATACCCGGATTCAAAAAGTTCATCTGGGCAAAAATGTCGAATGTATTATTCTGAAGCGGCGTACCACTTAAACAGATCCTGTTCTTCGACTGCAACAGGCAGGCTGCTTTGGTAACCTTACTGCTGGGGTTCTTGATCGCCTGCGATTCATCGAGCACCACATAATCGAATGGTATTTCAACCAGGAGTTTAATATCGCTGCGTAAAGTACCATAGGTGGTGATGATGATCTCGGCACTCATGAACTGGTCCTTACCTCTTGTTCTTTCACCGCCGTGGTGAATATAATATGTAAGCGACGGGGTGAATTTTTTTATCTCATTCTCCCAGTTGAACATCAGCGTGGTTGGACAAACCACCAGTGCACGCAGTTTACCATGGCTTGTTCTGTAATAGTTCAGGTACGATAATGCCTGCACGGTTTTACCCAAACCCATGTCATCGGCCAGAATACCACCCCAGCCAATTTCACTGAGATAATGCAACCAGTGATAACCGTGTTCCTGGTACGGGCGTAAGATGCTTTTTAAATGTTCGGGAAGCGGTATTTCCTGGATCTTATTGAAACTCTTTAGTTGTTCATATTTTTCTTCCAGCTTCAGCACCAGCTCTTCTTCACTGCGGTTATCGTACAGCTCATCTATCACGCTCATATGATATTTCGACAGGCGCAGCTGGTTCTGCTTTCCTTCGCCCACCCTGAACAACAATGAATACTTCTTGATCCATTCTTCAGGCAAAATACCCAGGGTGCCGTCGTTCAGCTGTACAAACTGCTGACGGTTGGCCAACGCCTTCTTTACATCGGCAATGGTCACCTTCTGATCGCCGAAAACGATATCAACCCGGGCATCGAACCAGTCGGTATTGCTGCTGATATGTATTTTTGTTTGCGGGCGGGCGGTATTAAAGCGGAAGTTCTTCAATGCATCGAACCCGAACACCGGGATCTTCATTTCCTTCATTGCATCAACGAACAAAAAGAACCAGTTGTTCTTCAACACATCGCTGCCCTTGAGCGCGAGTTGCTGTCCGCCCTCAGGGCGTATAAAACCTGAGTGCAGGTTTTCGAGTTTCTTTATGAACGTTGATTCCTTTTCCTTATTCCGGTGAACGATCACTACACGCTCGGTATCGGGGATCACGAGCTCATCCTTTCCGCCAGGTTTTGTTTCAAACCCTTTATATGAGAACAATGGTTGAAAAACAAGGTAATCGCCTTTTTCCTGCAACACCACGCGTTTTTCAGGATCACCGTCTTTTACTTCACTTACAATACTGCCGTCGAAATCAACATGGTATTCTTTGGTAAGCGGTAATACCATCTTACGCAACTGCTCGGGCCAGTCGGCCTTTGAATATACCAGCTTTCCTTTACCGTGAAACTGGGTTACCAGGCTAACATCTTCCGGTTTGTTCCACAGGAATAAATTATCGTTGTAAAAGAAGAGTAAACTGCTGTTGATGCCGTTCTCGCTAATGTTCACCTGCTGGCCATTCAGCTTTACCCAGCATTCAATTTCATAATTACTTTTACCGGCAATCACTTTGAAGTAAGGGGTAATGAAATCCGTTACTATGCCGGCGGTATGCAGGTTGTCTGTCTTGAATGGCTTTTTCCCGTTCAGGTAAAATACAAACGGGTTGGCCGCCACATCGGCAAACAGCTTTTTCAGTTTGGGATGCAGGTATTCTACCATCAGCGCTTTTGTTTCCTCGGGCAAATCATCTTCTTCATGGTGAATGATGTTTTCCCAAATGCCGCTGAAGGGTGAGTTGCGGTTAAGGTATTTGGTAACCTCAACATCCTGCAATTTGCGCAACTGAGGTATCATTTGCTTATCGTTCTCGTTATATACCTCAATGTTCACAAATTTGCTCAGGTCGAGCTTTTCTACCTTACCGGTGTATTGTGTGGCTTCTTCATTTATTTCACCGCTAATGGCGTCAACGGAGAAACCAGGATAACTTTCGTGATTGAAATTAAATACGATACCTATACGGTTCGTAATGCCCGGTGTTTTATCAGCCTCTTCAACGGTGGCCTCCGTTTCTGTAGCGGTGGGCACTTCTGCCATTACCGGTTTTGGCTTTGCCCTTGAGGCATCCTGTGGTGAAATACGTTTGATGGAAGGATCGAGCACCCGTAAAAACGGTTTGCCGTCTTTGTAGGTAAACTCAAACTTGCCATCGAGGTTATCGCTAAGCGTATACCCGTAGGCTTCAAGTAGTTTATTTTTTTCTTTATCCCAGTTACGAATGCTGTCGAAGTAATACGGGCCGTAGGCATTCAGCAATTGCAGGAACACGATCACTTTGGGCAAACACAGCGGGTGCAGGCGGTCTTCGTAATCACTGCTGGTATCGAAGTTGCGTTCTTCGTTCTTACGCAGCACTACTTTCCAGGGCGTGCCGTCGATGTTGACCGTAGCTTTTACCACTTCGTCCTGTGCAAATTCAATATCGGCGCGTTGGGTGCGCAGGTATTTTTCTGCTTCGGTATATACTTCAGGCGAGCAAAGCAACCGCAATGTTTTCAGATCGATGAATTTCATCTTCAACACGGTGTGCTTCTGGTCGTAATCAACCTTCTCGGTCTTCAGCATATTTTTATCCAGCATTTCCTGCAGCTGAATAAGCGCGGCCGCCTCGTGGCGGCAGATATCACCCAGGTTATACGGACAGGCACAACGCACCGAAAGCGTTCGCGAGTCTTTAAACTTCTGAATGTTTACTTTATAGTAGGTGGTATAGCTGTCGTCTTTCACCCTGAAGGTAACCGAATCAAGGAGTTCATCATAGTCCACCAGTTCCACATATCCGATGGCGTGTATCTTTTTTCCCCTACGGATCACTTCATCAGTTCCATTGGTATACACATACTTAATAAGATGAGGTAGTGCCATGCTTATTTTTAAATTTCCTAATCTTCAATTATTAGCTGGCAGTTTGAAATTCGGCTGGCAGTTGGCAGTTGGCACCCTAAAATTTAATTAATTTATAAGAAATCAGGCTACCCGGAAATTCAACATAACTGCAAACTGCCCACTGCGAACTGCAAACTGTTCCCAAAAGGGCAATCTGCAAAAGTAAAGGAAAAAAGGTGAGCTTATAAAGAAAAAAACGATCTTAAACAAAATTAATATGGTGTTTAGATGGTCCCAATTTCCCGAATTATCCGGTTAACAGCCCTTTATAAACTGACAATAAAATTATTTGTTTTTCAATCGTACTAAAATGGCTGAAAAAGGTCATATAAACAATGACCTCACAACAAGCCTGTAAATAAAACAGCTATTCTTTTACGTAGGTTGGAAAAATGTGTTAAAATAGCATTATTTCTTTACTGTCATCAAATGGCGAAGCCCGGTTAATAGTGTATTTCCCGTTGAAAACCCCGCTTTACGAATTGAGGATTTTATGACAAACAATTATTGGTATGAGCTTTGTCTAAGTATAACTTTGTTAGCACCTAAGCCTGAAAAATAACTACTACAATGAACCTGTTCATGCGTTTATTGATCATTCTGCTGTTCGCCTCCTTTTCTTCGGTTGGCCAGAAATTGAAAAAAGCCGATAAAGTTGTGATTACCAACCTACAGGCACACATCACCTACCTTGCAGACGACAAGCTGGAAGGCAGAAGAGCCGGCACTAACGGAGAAAAACTGGCGAGCGAATACATAAGCAATGAATTTCAGAAGGCCGGCCTTGAACCGAAAGGGGAAAAAGGCTGGCTGCAGCCATTTGAAATATATGACGGAAAGCAGATCAACGCTTCTACCCTGCTCTTCATCAATGACCGTGAGCTGAAGTTAAATGATGAATATTTCCCCTTTGTGTTTTCTCCAACCACAAGCCTCGATGCTGCCGTTTCACCAGCGGTGAAAGAAATGGGCGTTCCCTGGTTCGATGACCTCAAAGATGTTATTGAAGAAAATAAAGAAAATCCGCATTTCGATCTTACCAATGCCATAAAAACGCTTGCCGTTAAAGCAGCCGATAAGGGCGCAACGGCATTGTTCGTATATAACACATCAGCCATAGCCGATGACCTGAAATTTGATGCAAAGGACAACAGCCAGCCACTGGCCATTCCGGTTGTGTATTTAACCGCAAAAGCCTGCGAACAATACCTGGCCGATGAATCTGCCACACTCGATCTCAAGCTGAAAACATCCATCGGCGATAAAAAAAGAACGGGAAACAATGTCATTGGCTTTCTTAATAATGGCGCTGCCACTACCATTGTTTTTGGAGCGCATTACGATCATTTAGGGTATGGTGAAGATGGCAACACATTGCATCGTTCGGGCGACAAACAGATCCATAACGGCGCCGACGATAACGCCAGCGGAACGGCAGCATTAATAGAACTCGCCCGTTTGCTGAAACTGTCGAAATTCAAAAACAACAATTACGCATTTATCGCTTTTTCGGGTGAAGAACTGGGTTTGTTCGGTTCCAAATACTTTACCGTGCACCCCACCTTCGATCTGCAAACGGTGAATTATATGATCAATATGGATATGGTGGGCAGGCTGAATGACAGCAGCAAAACCATAACCATTGGCGGTTATGGCACTTCGCCAGTGTGGGGCAACGTATTCACCGCGTTAAGCAAACAGAAATATCTAACCGTTAAATTCGATAGCAGCGGTATGGGGCCAAGCGATCACACTTCTTTTTATTTAAAAAATATACCGGTGCTTTTCTTTTTTACCGGTTTGCATAGCGATTATCATAAACCCAGCGACGATGCCGGTAAGATCAACTATACCGGAGAATTTTTCATTATCAAATACATTGAACGCCTGGTTAATCAAACCAATACCAAAGGCAAACTGGCCTTTCAAAAAACACGCGAACCGGCTACCACCACCAACGCCCGCTTTAATGTTACGCTGGGCATTATGCCCGACTACTCTTTTTTGGGTAGCGGCGTACGGGTTGACGGGGTAAGCGATGGACGGCCCGCGCAGAAAGCCGGCATTCAAACCGGAGATATAATTATGCAACTGGGAAGTTTCGATACCAACTCGCTTGAAGCCTATATGCAGGCCCTTGGAAAATTTCACAAAGGCGATAAAACCACGGTAAAATATAAAAGAGGGGAAGAAACGAAAGAAGGCAACGTTGAATTTTAAGTTTTATACCTTTATGGCAATAAAACGGAATGAAACTTAAGCTCGACCTGGATGATCTGGCCAACGATTTTTTCGACAATACCCGGTTGGCGGGCATTGTGGCGCCCCTGAAAAGTTACCAGTTTTGCTGGAACCTGAACCATTTACTGCATTTCGATTTTCGTATAAACAACGATATAGAGATACAACTGCAAAAAAAACGGCGCGATTATTATTTCTCGGTCTTTGAGTACCGCGAACCCACCGGCAGCCTGGTACACTATTTATATAACAACCAATACGACGGTGAATACCTGTTACCCGAATTCAGGCATCTTGATTTCCTATGGCTGATGAAAGGCGACACTGTTCCCGATACATTCTTTCATCAGATCCTCGAATCGGTAAAAACCATTTCCGGCGTTCAGCTGGTAATGGAACTTACCAATGAAAAGATCAAAAATAAAGGGCACCTGATCTTTTAGTTAACGAGTTGACTTATTAACGAGTTGACGAAGGTGTTGAAATGGTGATAGAGGTCTAAAGTTGATAAAGGTATTACCAAATCTAAACTTACTTATATGTGGCAGGAAGAAAACAACAAACTCTACCGCAAATTCGAATTCAAGAACTTCTCTGAAGCTTTTGCCTTTATGACCCGCGTTGCGCTGGAGGCGGAGAAAATGGACCATCATCCTTTATGGACCAACGTTTATAACCAGGTTGAAGTTTGGTTAAGCACCCATAGCGCCGGCGATGTAGTAACCGATAAAGACAGGCAACTGGCGAAAAAGATAGATTCGTTGATGAAGTAGGTAAATCCCGGATATTGACTTCTAAAAGGCTTTGGAAACTTTCTGAAGCCAGGCCCGCTATAGCATCAACACCTATTACGAAAGCTTATATAAAAATAAAAGCCATCCCTTAATGAGATGGCTTTTTATTATGTCTGGAAGCAGGTGGCGTTCAGCCGTTCATGCTTGCTAAAAATTCATAGTTGTCTTTGGTTCCGCGCATGCGCTTCAGCAATTCGTGCATGGCTTCTTCGGTGTTCATATCAGTAAGATATACGCGCAGTAAGTTCATGCGTTGCAATACATCACGTTCCAGCAACAGGTCGTCGCGGCGGGTTGAAGATGCTACCAGGTCAATGGCAGGGAATACGCGTTTGTTTGCCAGGCGGCGATCGAGCTGTAATTCCATGTTACCGGTACCTTTGAACTCTTCAAAGATCACCTCATCCATTTTAGAACCGGTATCAATCAGCGCTGTAGCCAGAATGGTAAGTGACCCGCCATTCTCAATTTTACGGGCAGCACCAAAGAATTGTTTTGGTTTTTGCATGGCGTTTGCTTCCACACCACCCGATAATACTTTACCAGATGCAGGCGCCACGGTGTTATGCGCACGGGCCAAACGGGTAATAGAATCGAGCAGGATAACCACATCGTGACCGCACTCTACCAGGCGTTTCGCTTTTTGCAGCGCAATGGTAGACACTTTTACGTGTTTTTCTGCAGGCTCATCGAATGTAGATGCAATTACTTCAGCGCGTACGCTGCGCTCCATATCGGTAACCTCCTCAGGACGCTCATCAACCAGCACCACCATCAAATAGCACTCGGGGTGGTTGGCGGCAATGGCGTTGGCCACTTCTTTCAGCAGCACCGTTTTACCGGTTTTTGGCTGCGCCACGATCAATCCACGCTGTCCCTTACCAATGGGCGTAAACAGGTCCATTATACGGGTGCTGTATTGATTGGGAGCAGTAAACAGGTTTAACTTTTCGTATGGGAATAGAGGCGTTAAATAATCGAAAGGAACACGATCCCTTACATCTTCAGGTTGTTTACCGTTGATGGTCTCAACTTTCAACAACGCAAAGTATTTTTCACCTTCTTTTGGCGGACGAACAGCACCGAAAATGGTGTCACCGGTCTTTAAGCCAAATAACTTTATCTGTGAAGGGGAAACATAAATATCATCGGGAGAAGAGAGGTAGTTATAATCTGAAGAGCGTAAGAAACCGTATCCGTCGGGCATCATTTCCAGCACACCTTCTGCCATGATAACGCCGTCAAACTCAATATTAAAAGCAGATTCGCGACGGTGGGGATATGATTTTTGCTGCTGTTCAATTGAAGGCTGAGGTTCTGCAATACGCTCGTGATCGTGGTGGGCAATCAGGGTGTTTGATCCTTGTTCATCCTCGTCACCCTCCTCCTCATCATCATGTCCCTGTCTGTCTGTGAGTTCATCTTCATCGCTATCATCATTCATCACAGGTAATATCGGAGTTGCTTCTTCCTCTTCTTCTTCTTCCGGCTCAGGCTTTTTACGTCCTTTCTTCGCGGGAGCCGGTTTTTCGATCACCTTTTTGCGAGGCGCTTCTTTCTTTAATTCTTTACGCGCCGGCTTATCGTCACCACTTACCACATCAGCTTCTTCCGTTGCGTTTGCCGTAGTAGTTTTTACTACACGTTTACGTTTACCTTTTTCATCAGCTGCACCATTCTTTACTGCACTGGCCATAACAGCCTGCTTATCGAGTATTTTATATACTAGTTCCTGTTTATCTAATTTTTTTGCGTTGGGTATCTTTAACTGTTCAGCAATATCTAACAGTTCTGGAACGAGCATGTCGTTCAATTGCAAAATGTCATACATAAAATAACTTGTGAGTTAACACCTTAATCAGACGAGCAAACTTTGTTCGTTGAAAAATCTAGTGAAAAAAAATTGAAATGAGTTTATATGCGTGGAAAAGAATAACTGATGAGCTTTGTGAGTATCGGGTATGACTTATCAGCCCTATTCCAAACACAATAATACGCCAAATTTACAAAAAGCAAAAATTTTTGGGTTCGATCCCGCTTTTCTGTCACTTTTTAACCCTGATTGGCACTTAACCAGGGTAATGGGCTACTTTTTTCGGGCCCCGGTTCAAATCCTGCTATTAATATTCTATCGCTGCGGCTCCTTATAATGAAATGATCTACAACCAGGCAATATGAAGAATATGCAATTTCAATTCCACCCTGATCGAATTGCAGCACAAATATTATAAAAAATAATTTACATAATGGCTGATCTGCAGCATTTCCTTGCCATTTTTTATAAAAAACAAGTGCCAGGGCTGTCTGACCGGCGTTATTATCGTTACATAATCCTTACCAACCGCAGGAAATGTGTATAATTTTATTATCAAAGATCAATTAAGCACCGGGCAATGGTAAGGTATTACCCTTAGTCATTAAATACCCGGGTATAAAATTATACCTCATACCAATATCATCCTCTGCTGTATAACCGGCGGCAATAGTAAGTTACTCCATAATAAGGCTGGTAAAGCGGTTTAACAAACGAATAACTATAAGGGTTAACCTAACCTGCCTGTTCAACAGGATCCAACAGCCGCATTGCATCATATCAGGATAGAACGAATCAACTCAGGAGTGCCGAAAATATAAATCCCTGTGCAAATAACGCACAGGGATCTGAATTTGTTTATTAAAAGAAAGCTAAAGTTCAATTGGCGATTGAAATTTAGCAAGTGGCAACTCCCAGTCAAAAATTTAAGACATTGCCTATTGCCAATTATCTGTTGAATTGTGCACTACCAGTTTTCCTTCTTCATAAAAAGGCAGCACGTTTGCCAAATCGGGCGTAAGGCAATAACGGATATCCTTTTCCAGACCGAAATTGGTTAGCCGTTGGTAATGCGTTGCGTTTTTTTCTTTTATGAAACCGTACATGTCGCTTTTAGCGTTTTTGTACAACGTTTCTGCTATGCCTGAGCTGTCGCAATTGATGGTGAAATGATCTTTTACCTGGTTTATTACGGCGCCTGCGAATAACAAGTCTTCCATATTCACGCGATCTTTCCAGGCGGCGCAACCCAGCAGCACCGGCTGTTTCTGCTGAATAAGGTAATCGCATACGGCCGATAAATTGGGGAACGATCCGGTGATGATGTGTTGTGAGCCCCGTTCCAATGCCATATGTAATAATTTAGTGCCATTCGTAGTGGTAAGCACCAGCGTTTTGCCACCGATAAATTCTTTCGAATATTCAAAAGGGGAATTGCCGTATTCCAGGCCCTCGGCAATTTTACCATCGCGTTCGCCGGCTGTGACCGCTTCGATCTTCTTGCCCAACTCGATACATTTTGCTACACTATCAACCGGTATAATGCATTTGGCCCCATTGTACAAGGCTGTTGCAATGGTTGATGTGGCGCGAAAAACATCGATGATCACTACAATGGAGCTGTTAATATCATATAAATCAAGTAGCGCGGGAGATGGAGATGTGTATAGAGTCGGTTTGCTGTTTGACATAATTCAATTAAACCGCAAAAGTAGCAAAATCAATTGGCAATTGGCAATTAGCAATAGACAAGGAATCGCCAATTTTCGGGTATTCCGGCCACTCTGCATATTGTTTTTTTTGAATACAACACCTGAGAATTGAAGGCTGGCGTTTGCCTGTTGTCTTTTGCTTAGCCCATTGTTTACAGGCCCTTGTTTTCCAAAAGATGTTTCCATTTATTGCTCTCGGCATATTCCTTAATGATCTGGTTTCGTTGTTCCAGCAGTTTTTCAAGATAGCCCGAGAGGTAAATGCCACTGAAGAATTTGCCCAGTCCGCCATAGGGAGCTTCGAAATTGAAGATATCTATCATCAGCGTTCCGTTATCAATTGCTTTGAAATGGTGCTCATGTTTCATTTTTTTGAAATCGCCTTTTTTCATTTCATCAGTGAAAGAAAAAGGCCTTTCCATGGCAGTTATCTGTACCTGCAAAACGCGGGTCCGCATCAGGTGTTTTGCTTTCCAGGTTACCGTTTCGTTCAGGTTTATTAATCCCATTACGGTACCGGCAACAGCCTCTTCGCGAAAAGAAGACATCGACTTTTTATGCAATTCGATACTACGGCTCAAATCAAAAACCCTTTCTATAGGTGCGGCAATAAAGGTGGTTAAGTGAATGATGGGCATATGCAGGAATCTTTTGAAAACGTCTTCCCCAAGCAGCAAGAAGTACGCCAGAAGCAGGTTTAAATTAAGGATTAAAATTACAGGCCGCTATTATTTTGAAACCTCATAATTTTTCGAATTTCTATAGGTTTCAGAGAAAAAATAAAAGGCAGAAGACTGCTCCGATCTCAGGCTGCCGAAGTTTTCGAACAACTCAAATTGCGGATTGCACCTTCTACCTTATACCAACTATTTTTAACTGGATCCAGGTCGTATTAAACAAACGGGAATTTAACCACTTTTGCTTTCAATAACTTATCGCGTACACCAATGAATATTTCGGCATCAAGCGCGGCATGGGCCACTTCTACATAACCAATACCAATGGCTTTTTGCAGACTGGGCGCCTGGGTACCCGAAGTAACATAGCCTATTTTATTACCGGCTGCATCTTTTATATCATAGTGATGGCGGGGAATACCTTTGTCGATCATTTCAAAACCAACCAGCTTACGGGTAACGCCGGCAGCTTTTTGCTTTTCAAGAACGGGGCGGGCGGTAAAGTCTTTGGTGAATTTGGTGATCCAGCCCAAACCGGCTTCCAGCGGCGATGTGGTATCATCGATATCGTTTCCATATAAACAGAACCCCATCTCGAGGCGCAGGGTGTCGCGGGCGCCCAAACCAATCGGTTTTAAACCCTGTGGCGCACCAATGTTGAAGATGGCATCCCATATTTTGTCGGCGCTGCCGTCCTTATCTTCAAAATAAATTTCAACACCGCCGGCGCCGGTATAACCGGTAGCGCTGATCACAACATTGTCAACGCCGGCAAATTTGCCTTTGGCAAACGTGTAATACTTTAAATTAAGAATATCTATATCCGTTAAGGGCTGCAGCATTTTAGTTGCGTTGGGGCCCTGAATGGCGAGCAGGCAGGTTTTGTCGGAAATGTTATGCATTTCCACATTTTTGGTGTTGAACTTTGAGATCCAGTTCCAGTCCTTTTCAATATTGGAGGCGTTTACCACCAGCATATAAACTTTGTTCTCTTCAATGCAGTACACCAGCAGGTCGTCTACAATTCCGCCCTGCTCATTTGGCAAACAGCTGTACTGGGCTTTGCCCGCAGTTAATTTGGAAGCGTCGTTGGATGTAACGCGTTGAATAAGATCAAGCGCGTTTTCTCCTTTCAGAATGAACTCTCCCATATGGCTTACGTCGAATACGCCGGCATTGGTACGTACGGCGGCATGTTCATCGTTTATACCGCTATACGAAATTGGCATATTATACCCGGCAAATTCAGCCATTTTAGCCCCCAGGGCTATATGCTTTTGCGTAAAAGGAGTGTTCTTCATACAGTATGTGTAGTTTTTGTTTGGCCGCAAAAATAAGGGAATAAGAGAATAAGGCAACGAGGCACAAAGGCAACGAGGAAAAGCTATAAGCAGCAAACAAACACAGCCAAAAGCTGAATGGCTAAGGCGAAGGCAATACAGCTACACGCTGTAAGCCAATACATGAACAGTTTTAAGCCGAAAACTCAAAGTCAATACGGATCTTGTTCCCCCGTCTACTCTTACCTTTTTAGCTCCATATCCTTCCTATATCAACACTCTCAACCATATCAACCTATGAACTTCTTCCTTTTTTCATTTCTCTGTTCCCCATTCTTCATTTTTCAGTTCCCTGCATTTCACTTCGACATCTTTCTCGTTGCCTCATTAATTGATCTCTTCATGCCCTAAAAAAGAAAAGGGCCCTCAATAGGGCCCCTGTTGTTCCAACTTCAACCCCGCCTGCTTCCGGCATCCGGATAACAGGGCGGCGGGGAGGTTTATAAAATCTTTTCCGTTTGTTATGCACCGGTATTATTGTCGGCGAACCTTACCGGGAACCAAGATGCCGGATGCTCAATATCCAGGTCATTGATACTGGCCGATGAAGACTGCACTTTGGCAGGTGTGGTGTCTTTTTTGTTCTCCTGCGTTTTGTGGTGATAACGATAGCCACCGGTGGTATCACTTTTCCTGTTCAAACGCTCCCGCACTTCTTCTTCCCGCTGTTTTTTTCGTTTTAAATCGTCTTCAGCCCGCTCTTTCACTTTTTCCTCGATATCGTGTTTGTCAAGCTCTTTATATTCACCTCTCGACAATGCTTCGGCATCAAGCTGAGATATTTTTTTGGGGCCGTCGGGCGTCATGATATATTCTTTTCCATCTTCAACCCAGTAAGTACGCTCCCAGGTGTCGCTGATATCGATGCCACCACGGCGGTTATAGCGCACGTCGAAGCTGTTATAGTGTGAAACGTTCCTGTCTAACATAAATCTTTTACCCACCGGTACCTGCAATACCAGCAACACCTGCTGGTTGCGCCATCTTTCACTTTTACTGATTGAAAATCCTTTGGGCAGGTATAAAATGCTATCGTTTTGCATTACAGGAAAATTGATCTTTTCGGCAACGTTGCGCGCTGTTACCGGATCTTTTCCACGGCTGAATTTCACTTTTGTTAAATGGAAATCGTTATCGTTGCTTTTTACTATATCAACGCGCACCATATTCAGCATAATGGAGTCGAAATTGGCGCCAAACAAAGGCCATTCATCTTCGAAATCGTCGTCCCAACCGAAGCCCCAGTCATTGCTGTAGTAACGGTAGTTTATCTTTTGTGTAGTAACATCCAGGAACATTTTTCCGTTGGATGGCTGCGCTATGGCAACATTCTCTTCCACAAAATTCCTCGATTTAAAACTGCGGAATAATGAACCGGTGAGCAAGGCGGCGCTCATTATTCCAATGAACCACAAAACGCCGAACACATAACCGAGATAATGGTTTTTTGAACGTACGCCCATGATGCGGCGAATAAGCCAGGTGATCATGGCAATGATAGGAACGCCAAGGAACAGGAATACGGTTAGCCAGGCCAGTGAGTTTTGCCAGAAACCTTCCAGCAAAAATTCCTTGAACGACATTACGGGCACACTGCCAAAAAGCAAACCAACAAAGGCGCCAAATAAAGCCAGGGCGATCATTCCCACAATGAACAGGAAAAAGGCTTTGAACAACACACCAATGATATGGGCAATTCCGCTGCCGGCGGTGCGAGCCGTGGCCGATGCTTCGTTGGTAAAAGTTTTTACACGTTCGCTTTTTGCGTATTCTCTTGCCTGGCTGCCAAACTGTTGGGCACTTTGTTTTACTTCGTTTCCCCAGTTCTGCGCTTTAGATCTGAAACTCTCCAGGTCTTCCTTTACTGTATTACGTATTGAGTTCAGATCGACCCGCTCCCCCCGCATTTCAAGTTTTTCCGCTGCTGTAACGGC
This sequence comes from uncultured Niastella sp., assembly GCA_966211305.1. Taxonomy (GTDB): domain Bacteria; phylum Bacteroidota; class Bacteroidia; order Chitinophagales; family Chitinophagaceae; genus Niastella. The sequence continues at coordinate 15,150 of CBIHPC010000025.1, read as the reverse complement.
TACGGGCACTGCAATCCACAAAACTATATAACTTACAAACAGGGTGCTGCCCAATGAGCCCGATATCACGCGGGGCACCGCCCAGAAAGCGATATCATCCCACCACCAATGAAAAGGACCCGATAATAAACCAAGGATAAACGGCAGGGCAAAAATGAGCCGTGGTATCCAGGTACTGATATTCAGGTAAGCAGCCAGCCCGCCACAAACACCGGCTATTACTTTATCATCTGAACTGCGATACAACCTTTTGGTAATATTCGATTGAACTGATTGCGAAGGAACCGCAACCCATAAAATAAGATATACAAGGAAACCCGAACCACCGGTAAAAAGCAATACCACAAAGATGATACGCATGATCACAGGGTCAATGTGGAAATAGTTTGCCAGGCCGCTGCACACACCGGCAATGATCTTGTCATCGGCATTGCGATACAGTTTACCGCGGGTTCCGTATGTGGGGCCTGCACCAGGTTGTGCCTGCTGTGACGCACCCTGTTGTTGGGTTCCTGCGCCTGTTCCGGCATTTGTATCGGCATTGCCGCTACCGGTTTCAGCTTCAAAATCCTCAGGGCGTCCCATGCTGGCCATTACAGACTGCACATCTTCATCGGTGATACAGGTAGCGCCTTTTTTCAGTCTTTCTGAAAACAATTCGGCTATACGGCTTTCGATGTCGTTCACAATCTCATCGCGGCCTTCTTCATTGGCGAAATACCTTCGCAAACTATCTATGTATTGCTTCAAAATTTCATAAGCAGTTTCCTCTATAGGAATTACCCTGCCCTGAAAATTTATATTGATGACCTTTTTCATGGTGAATAGTGTTTGTTGGTTGAAGTTTAGTTGTTGGGTTGGGTTGTTTCCGTTGGATATTCCGTGTTACTACTTCCATTGGGAGAGGAAGCCAGCGACTCCCGTTTACTTGCCAGCGTATTCACGGCATTGGCCAGCTCATTCCAGGTGGTCTCCAGCTCTTTAAAGAACTCTTCGCCTTTAGGGGTAAGCGAAAAGTATTTGCGGGGAGGGCCCGAATTACTCTCAACCCATCGATAGGTTAACATTTCTGCATTCTTCAACCGGGTTAATAAGGGGTAAAGGGTACCCTCCAGGATCTGGAGATTTGCCCCTCTCATTTCATCCACAATATCACTCGGGTAAGCTTCCCCGCGGCGAATGATTGAGAGTATGCAAAATTCCAGGATCCCTTTCCGCATCTGACTTTGGGTGTTCTCAATATTCATGGCTATACTTTTTCAGACGAACAAAGTGTCTGTGTCATTTCTGTTTTATAGAATTGTTTACTGCAGTTACAAACTCTTACTCAATTATGTGGTACAGGGTCCAGATTTTGAAATTATTTTCAACTTCTCCGGTCTCTGGTTCCCCGGCAACAGTAGCCTCGCCCTTCCCTTCGTTCGCCACCTCTGCTAAGTTATCGTGATTTTGTTTTTCATTGGCCGCTCCATTATTCCTTTTTCCGCTTTCGATAACCACCTGGGCAGAACCACCTGCCGGCTGGTTCCTTTTACCCAGTGTGAACAGGGCAACTAAAATGACTATGATAATTGGGATTGGCATGGCTTACTGTGAGTTGGGTTTTTATTCCCTTTCACATCACAAATATAGGGAGCTTTCAAGTACTATGCAACACATAGTACCAATTTATTTATGGTAATATTCATAGAACGCTAATCAGCTTAACCGAAAACATATGATTTCCAATGTTTTGAAAATATTAAGGGCGGAAGGAAGATTTTTGAGATTGTATGAGTGGCAGAAAAAGCCAGCCGAATGGCGACAAATATTAGTCAGGCCGGCGCTTACTTTTGGGGGCTACGATGAGGATGACAACGCTCTGACAGGGACAAAGAGGTTGTTTCGGCGGCTCCTGAAAAAGGAATACATCGGTGGGCAGATGCCCATTCAAAATCCCGGTCACCTGCGCCTGTTGGCTGTCAACAAGATCAATAAAAAGGTTGAGCGGATAAGGCCCCCGTTCCAGGAATGCTTTATCCGCCCAAAAATTCATTTATGCTGTCAGAATTGATCTTACTAAGAATTCCTACCGCAAAGTGCAAACATTCTGCACCTGCAACCGTCCATTGCCTTCAACCACCAGGTTAATGGGTTTAGTTTGCTGATTAGGGCCGGTTAAGTTTATCTGGATCTGATTTGTACCGGTTTGCAATGGAATACGTGTATATAATATAGTATGGGGGAGGCTTTGCCAGTTGCGTGTATCGGCTTTTTCTGATACAAGGTTAAAAAGCTGGATGGCTGAGGCCAGGGCTTCTTTTTCGTCCTTCTTTTTATCATCCTTCTTTGGCCGCGCCGCCGCTTCCGCCAGTTTCTTGATGGCCAGCCGGCTTAAGGCTTTTACCATCTCTTTTGCAAAGCGTTCTTTTAATGTAGCGAAGGCCAGGTCGTTGATGTTTTCCGCTTTTTCAAAAGAATACTGCGCATTATTTACGGTAACTGCACCCTGGGTATAAAACACGGGCTGCTCCTGGTATTTTGGAAAGGCCACCCGTAATGACCGCAATTCTTCCATTTTTATATTGGCCGGGTCGAAATTGCTGTCCCAGATAAACGGAACATTCATTGAGCCGGAAGCATCGGTAAACACAAAATTGCCAAGGCCGTCTTTGGTAAGCGCGAACATAAAACTCTGCTCCTGTTTTACCGGGGCCAGTCCGTTTTCCCAAAAGATCACCAGCTCACCGCCCGGCGCGCTGGCTGCAGGCTGTAAAGTAGTTTTAAGCAATGTTGAGTAACGTTGCGCTTCATCGGTAAAACCATTGACGGCGGCAGTGCGTAACACATCCTGCTTCAGTTGTTCAGGAATGCTAATGCCATACCACAACCCATCATGCTTTAAAAAAACATCGGCAGCGTTGCGGTACGAAATAAAGGCATTGTTCATATCGCCGCTTTGTTCATAAATGATACCCTGCAGCATAAGCGCGAAAGCATCGTCGGAATAACGGTTTGTATTGTTGCCGGCTTTATCCTGCTGCGCATAGTTACGTAATGAAATACGCCGGGCTTCTACCATTGCATCTTCCGTTTTGCCCAGGCCCAGGTAGTTCAGCGATTTGTAATAATGCACCATGAACTTCTCAAAATCTTCCCCCTTGTATGTTTCCATCATCGGGTTCAGCAAAGTGCCCCAGGCAATATCGGCGGTAGAAGTGCGGGTAACTTCAATAAAATGATCGGCTTCGTTAAAGTACAGGTTGCTGCTGTCATACTGCTTTAGCAAGTGGGCCATTTTTCCTTTTTCAAAAAGGTACAACAGCCTGTTGCGTTTCCGCCGCAGCAATTTATTCTGATCTATGGCCATATACGCCTTGTCGTACTGGTTATTGATCACCTGATCGTAATAGGAACCAATACGGTTATTGTACGTGGCGCAGGAGAACAACAAGGGCATCAGACATACTACAGCCAATGCTCTTATCATATGTTTGAATGATAAAACCATGAAATTACTATTGCAGAATACCTGCTGCAGGTTCAATTAGTTTTGCACGTATTTGGCAATCTTCTTATCCCCTATCCAAACCACTTCGTTGCTTTGAATGTTGGTAAGTTCGAGGTCAACCTGGTAGTAAACTACTTTTTTACGTTTTTGAGAATCAACGATGGAGTTTATAGAACCTTGTAAGATGTAATCTGCGCCTTGTTCGAGACCGAATTTTTTCATGCTGCTGGCAGAAGCGTTTGTCTGCTGATCGGCCTTTTCTGCACGCAACTCATCTCTTTTTTTACCCCCCTGCACCAGGCGCACTCTTCCTGATTTAATGAAAGATGACTCAACGTCTTTTACAAACGTTTCGGCTTCGATATGCTCATGACTTTTATTGGTAACGAACCCGACGATAACAACGGGTCTTTGTCCGTTATGCTGCTCCTGATGCTCACCTACCCATTTTTCTTTCAGAATGGCGTCGATCATTTGCTCTGCCACCAGGCGGGAGTCGGTATTGTTCCAGCGGCCGCTGAGGTCAATCTGTTCATTGGGGTCTATACGGGTTACTTTATGTGAACAGGAAATGCTTGTACCGGCTACAACCAGGGCCATAACTGCGATGTATACTTTTTTCATTGTGATTACTTTAAAAGGAACTATATTATTGATAATTTTTAGTGTGAGTTGTCCCGATGGAACCGTTTACCGGTGATCCCATGAAACAGCATTCAAAATAAATTGTTGATGTTGTTTTATTACCGGCTCAACAACCAGCCAACCGTTGCTGCCGTAGCAGCGAGGGGCACCAGGTTCCAGTAGTTGTTGTTCCACCTGGGGCGATAGTAGTTGTGATACGGATGATAGTTGTACCAGTAGTTACCTGAGTAACGGGGATAATAAGCATTGGTTGGGTAATAATAACTGTAATCGTTATAATACCAGCCATTTCTGGCCCGTTCCATCCGCAATTGACGGCGGAAGGCGCGGCGTTCATCGCGTCTTTCCTGTCTGTCGGCCATCCAGTCGATGGCTTTATAGGTTTCCTGTGGAGTGGTGCCATGCAGGCTGTTGAGCGAATCGGCCATGCCCATATATTTGGCCTGGCTAACCATATAATCAGGATTCTGGTCGGGCGCCAGTGATTGCGACATGCCCCACGTTGCTATAAGCATAGCCAGCGGTAACAGTAACAAGTTATAAAGTACATTTTTTTTCATTTGATGCGGGTTTTACAAATTAAAGTGATGTATAACTATTAACGAAAAAGACCATACATTAATTATTTCAATGTTGTTCTATTATAACCCGGGTGCTTGAACAGCGCTTTCTTTTGAATAATCAATGTTTGACGACTCTAAAATAATCACGAATGCGTTAAGTAGGAGTTAAAGAAAAGAGCCGGCTATAACCGGCTCTTTTTCAGCTTTTTATTTCTTTAATCCTATTTCTCTCAATCGTTCATCGAGGTATTCGCCGGCTGTAGCGTCGGGGAAAGCCCTGGGATGTTGTTCATCGATACAGCTTTCTAAACAGGCCAGGCTCATATCGCTTTTCGGGTGCAGGAAGAAGGGAATGGAATAGCGGGATGTACCCCACATTTCCCTTGGTGGATTTACGACCCTGTGCGTAGTAGATTTCAGCTTGTTATTGGTAAGCCGTTGTAACATATCGCCTACGTTCACCACAATTTGCTCTGGCAAAGAAGTTACCGGCACCCATTCGTTTTGTTTGGTCAGAATTTGCAGTCCATCTGCCGAAGCGCCAACCAGCAGGGTTATGAGGTTGATATCCTCATGCTGTTCGGCCCGGATGGCAGATTTCGGTTCCTGCGTTATGGGCGGATAATGTATTGCCCTTAATATCGAATTGCCATTGTGAATATAGTTATCGAAATAATGCTCATCGAGACCAAGGTACAAAGCGATCGCCTGCAACAATGCGCGGCCTGATTTTTCGAATGCACGATATGCTTTTGTAAACGTTGTATTGAAAGCTGCAACGTCATTTACCTGCACGTTATCGGGATATTCGCTTTTAATGGGATCGTTATCGTCAACCACCTGCCCGAACTGGAAGAACTCTTTTAAGTCCGGCGCATCGCTTCCTTTTGCATGTTCTTTACCGAAAGAAGTATAACCACGCTGACCAGCCAGGCCCGGTATTTCATATTTCTTTTTGGCATCGGCAGGAAGAGAAAAGAATTGTTGCACATACGTATACAGATCGGCAATAAGTTCATCGGGTATGCCATGGTTCTTTACTGCCACAAATCCTACTTCTTCATATGCTTTACCCAGTTGATTAACGAATGCCTGCTTCAACTGCGGATCGCCTGATAAAAAATCGGCGAGGTTTACTACCGGTATTGCCATAAAATATATTTAAATCGGTTTATACAATGAATTACCTGAAATGCTGAGGAACATACAATTTACAAAACCCGGTAACCACCACAAAATTTCAATTGAATTTATTGCATCACCGGCTTCCCGGTATTTGGGTACGCGCAAGGCGTAGCCGCTGGCAGGGACCATTATTTTATTTCTGCAATTGCGCCAGGGCTATTTCTTTTTCTTCGGGAGTGATGTCCATGATGGCGTAACGCGTTACGTCATTGATCAGGAACTCATCCAAAACATTTACCACATTTTGATAGTTCGACTCAGGAGTTGGTTTAACCATTACGACAAGGTCTTTCCGTTTTCCCATTTTGTCGAGGGCCAACTGTTTGGTTCTGATTATTTGCCCCAGGCCATCGACCATGGAATAATTGGTAGTGCCATAGGCTTCATCCTTCAACGCATCTTCCAAATCGCCATGATAATAGAAAATTCTGTTATCGCTTACGGGAATAACTGTCAGTGCGGTGCTTTTACCCACAGACATATAGGGCACAGTGGGATCTGTATCATCAGGCATATTTAGCTTCATCGCTTTGGGGCTCGACATAGACGTGGTGAAAATAAAAAAAGTGATAAGCAGGAACCCAAGGTCAACCATGGGAGTTAAGTCAACCCGTGTACTTAATTTTTTACTTCTGCGCACACCGGCCTTGTTACCGCCGGCGGCGGGTACATTTATTTCAGCCATAACTTATTGGTTTGTCAATGAGATGCGGTGGCACAATTTTTCCATATATACACTATCAGTTATTCTACTGACGAATATCACGTTAACAGCACGAACGGAATAGTACTTTTAATCATCAAAAAAAGAAAAACATGAAAACACTGGTAGTTCCTACCGATTTTTCGTCTGTATCGGTCAATGCAATGAATTATGCGGTTGACATGGCGCAGGCAATCAATGCAGGTATAGTGTTACTGCACGTGTACAATGTACCGGTATCCTTTACTGACTCGCCTGTATCCCCGGTTTCAACTGTTTCAATAGAAGAAATAAAACGAACAAGTGAAGAACGGCTTAAGGAATTAAAAAAGAACCTGGTAACCATTACAGCAGGAAAAGTAGAAATATTTACAGAAGCCCGGCTGGGAGAAACGATTGAAGAGCTTCAACAAATTTGCAATTCCGTAGAACCACTGGCAATAATTATGGGCAGCCATGGCGCAACAGGTCTTGAGCGGCTGATCATGGGTAGCACTACGCTCACCGCTATACGTCATTTAAAATGCCCGGTAATTGTTGTTCCGCCCGGCACTACTTACCATGGTATCAGAAAGATCGGTCTTGCCTGCGATTTTGAGAATATAGTACAGTCAACACCGGTAGATTATATTAAAAATATCGTTAGAGAATTCGGTGCAGATCTGTATGTGCTGAACGTACAGGATATTGAGCAGGACGACCTGGAAGATGCCATTATGGACACCGCCTATCTCGATGCCATGCTGGAAGACGTTAGTCCGAAATACGTACAGCTAACGGGTAAAGATGTGGTAGAAAGCATTAACAGTTTCGCGGAGCATAACAACCTCGACCTGGTAATGGTAATTCCCAAAAAACACCGGTTTATCGACAGCCTGTTCCATAAAAGTCAAAGCCGTGAATTAATAACCCATGCACATATACCTATAGTTTCCATCCATGAATAGCAATCAAAGCAAACGGTCCCGGGTAATCCGGGACCGTTTCTTTTATATCAAACTACAGAATTAAAATTCTGCGTTCTTCGGTGTTCGTGGGAACGGAATTACATCGCGAATGTTGGTCATACCGGTCACAAACAATACCATTCTTTCAAAACCAAGGCCGAAACCGGCGTGCGGTACAGAACCAAAGCGGCGGGTATCGAGGTACCACCACATTTCATCTGCAGGCACGTTCATTTCCTTCATACGCTCGGTAAGTTTGTCGAGGCGTTCTTCTCTTTGTGAGCCGCCTACGATTTCACCGATTCCCGGCGCCAGAATATCCATGGCCGCTACCGTTTTACCATCATCGTTCAGGCGCATGTAAAACGACTTGATATCTTTCGGGTAACCGGTAACGATAACGGGTTTCTTAAAGTGTTTTTCTACCAGGTAGCGCTCATGTTCGCTTTGCATATCGATACCCCATTTCACCTCGTACTGGAATTTCTTTTTCTTGTAAGCCGGTGAATTGAGCAGAATATCGATGGCTTCGGTATAGGTGATCCGCTCGAAACTATTGTTCATTACGAATTCCAGCTTTTCTATCAGTCCCATTTCGCTGCGTTTATCCTGGGGCAGTTGTTTTTCTTCTTCTGCCAGGCGTTGCGCCAGGAACTCCAGGTCTTCGCGGTTATTCTCCATTACATAGCGAATGAGATATTTGATGAACTCTTCGGCGAGGTTCATGTTGTCTTCGATGTCGTAAAATGCCATTTCGGGTTCTATCATCCAGAACTCAGCGAGGTGGCGGGCGGTGTTCGAGTTTTCGGCCCTGAACGTGGGACCGAAAGTATAGATCTCACTAAAGGCCATGGCTGCCAGTTCGCCTTCGAGCTGACCGCTCACCGTAAGGTTGGTGCTGCGGCCGAAGAAATCTTCTTTAAAATTGATAGTGCCGTCTTCGTTGCGCGGCGGGTTGTCGAAAGGCAGGGTGGTAACGCGGAACATTTCACCGGCGCCTTCGGCATCGCTGGCGGTAACCACGGGCGTGTGCATGTACACAAACCCTTTCTCGTTATAGAATTTATGAATGGCGAATGCCAGTGCATGGCGCACGCGGAATACCGCGCCAAAGGTATTGGTACGGAAACGCAGGTGCGCTATTTCGCGCAGGTACTCCAAACTTGGACGGTTCTTTAATTGTAAAGGATATTTTTCGGGATCGCAATCGCCGAGGATCTCGATGGCCGATGCTTTTACCTCCACCTTCTGGCCTTTACCCATGGAGGGAATAAGGGTTCCGGTTGCTTTTATGGAAGCGCTTTGGGTAATGCGTTTAAGCGTTTCCTCATCGAGCATGCCCAGTTCAACCACTACCTGTATATTATTATTGGTGCTACCGTCATTTACCGCTATAAACTGATTATTGCGGAAACCCCGCACCCAACCCATAACAATAACTTCCTGACCGGTAGCCTCACTGGCCAGCAGCTCTTTAACTTTTACCCGTTTGTTGAACATATCCTATAAGTTTTAAAGCTTTTCGTTGGCCATTGGCGAACAAAAAGGGAGGCAAAGATAAGTATTGGCAGAAGTTTGACGGTTGAAATTGAATGGGAGAAAAAAATTTTGATAACTAATGAGTGTTAGGTAGTTTTTATCGCCCTTTACTTCAGTTCCGAATTGCACATTGTCTCATTAATTACCCATTCTAATTAATGAAAATGCGCGGTCGTTGGTTAAATGAAATGATTAACAACCTGAATGGGAGGTAAAAACATTTTATTTAATAACAATGAAAAGCAAGTTATTTACGCTTGAAAAAGCTCCTTTTTTAGCCGTAGGCTTGTTCTTTATTGGTTAAGCGTTCCGCTATTTTGAAGACCTCCGCAAAGCGCTTCCCAAAAGCGAAGATTTTTACCACGCATTTACCCTGTTTATCATTTTCCTTTTTGCTGGTTCCATTTTAATTGGCCTGTACTTCGGATTTATAATTGCCGAAAGAAATATCGCCCGGAACCTGGAGAAAACCAAGACCGGTCAGGGCGAGTCAACAGATGCAACAGGGTGATTCAAGCTCCCTCGAAAAAGTAAGCATTGTAAATCAACGCTTAAGAGATACCACACGCCGATTTGGGGATTTAGAATTTAGCTATCAACTCATAGTAGTACAATATGGTGGATGACTATTTTCATATGAAAACATAGTGTTTTCATATGCTAGAGCACCATTTTCATATGAAAACATAGCATTTTCATATGGTAGAGTACCATTTTCATATGAAAACTCCACTAAACCCAATCTTTCATTTCCCGGAATTGCGTTCACCGATGACCGGCAACAGGCTTTCCTGCTGAGTTTCGTCAGGTAGATTCTCTCTCCTTTCCACTACATTTGTTTCCATGAAAATCGCCTTCTTCTCTACCCAGCCATACGATAAAGAATATTTCACCCGCCATAACAGTGGCCACGAGCTGGTGTTTTTTGAAGCGCAGCTAAACGAACAAACTGTTCCGCTCGCCGACGGCTGCGTCGCCATATGCGCTTTTGTCAACGATTCGCTGAATGCAGCCACCATAAAACAACTGGCCGCCCAGGGCGTACAGCTTATTGCCATGCGCAGTGCCGGGTACAATAATGTCGACCTGCCTTCGGCGCAGCTCCATAATATTAAAGTGGTGCATGTTCCGGCCTATTCGCCTTATGCAGTAGCCGAACATGCGGTAGCGCTTATTTTAACCCTGAACCGCAAAACGCATAAAGCGTATAACCGGGTTCGGGAAGGCAATTTCTCGCTTGAAAAACTAACCGGGTTCGATCTGTATGGCAAAACAGTCGGCGTTATCGGTACCGGCAAAATTGGCCAGGTTTTCTGCGATATCATGAAAGGCTTTGGCTGCCGCGTGGTGGCGTTCGATCTTGTCGCCAATAGAGAGATGGAAGCTAAAGGTATTGAATACCTGCCGCTGGTGCAGTTACTGCCGCAATGCGATATTATTTCATTGCATTGTCCGCTTACCGAACAAACCAAACATCTTATAAACGCCGATACCGTACGGCTGATGAAACCGGGTGTTATGCTTATCAACACCAGCCGGGGCGCGCTGATCGATACGCGCGATGCCATTCATGCCTTAAAAACCGGTCACCTTGGCTACCTGGGCATTGATGTGTATGAGCAGGAAGAAAAGCTGTTCTTCCATAACCTGTCTGAACAGGTCATTGAAGATGACGTGATCATGCGGCTAATGAGTTTTCCGAATGTGTTGATCACCAGCCATCAGGGATTCTTTACCGATGAGGCGCTTACCCAAATTGCCAAAATCACACTCCGGAACGTGTCTGATTTCGAGGCCGGCAAACCGCTCGGGAACAAGGTTGTGTAACTGTTGTACAACTTTTGTCAATAAAGCAGTAAAATCCTTAATGTCAGCGGGTCACTGCGGTTTTCAATATTCACTTAGTTTTTACTCATATCGTAAATTACAGCCCGGTTAAATCGGTATTTTTGCGCTCTTGTTTAAACCCTTTTGCTTAATGCAAAAGGGTGTTTAGTAATGGCGAAGACGATACATATTGCATTAGTAGGAAATCCAAACAGCGGCAAAAGTTCCCTGTTCAATGTTTTAACCGGCCTGAACCAGAAAGTTGGCAACTTTCCGGGTGTAACGGTAGACAAAAAAGTAGGCATCTGTCAATTATCGGAAACGCTAAGCGCTTCCATAGTTGACCTGCCCGGTACATATAGTTTATACCCCCGTCGTGAAGATGAGTGGGTGGCCTACCGCGTGTTGATGCGGCAGGATAAAGATGTGGAAGAGCCGGAAATGGTGGTTTTGATTGCCGATGCCAGCAACCTCAAGCGTAACCTGTTGTTTGCTTCCCAGATCATTGATCTTAAAATACCGGTGGTGGTGGGACTGACCATGATGGATATCGCGCGCCACAAAGGCATCCAGATCGATGTGGCAGAGCTGGAAAGGGAGTTGGGGGTGCCGGTAATTCCCATCAACCCGCGCAAAAACAAGGGCATTCTTCCCCTGAAAAAAGCGATAGAACAAACCGCACTTGAATTATATAAAGCGCCTGTTCGCGATTTTATCAATAATGAAGCCCTCGCCCCAGCCGCTATCGGCAGCGTAAAGGCGTTGTTTCCAGAACTGAGCGATTACAAAGCCATTCATTATCTCATCAACCACGAATCGTTTTCCCTGAACAATCAAATGCAGGAGAAAATAGAATCGATTGAACAGGATAACAACTTTAATCATACTAAAACACAGGCGGAAGAAATACTGCAGCGATACCAACGAATTGGCTCCATTCTGAAACAATCGGTAACCGAGCCCTCGCCGCTGCAAAAAACATTGTTCACCGAAAAGCTGGATAATATATTCCTTCACCGCCGCTGGGGATACCTCATTTTGCTGGCCGTTCTGTTCCTGTTGTTTCAAAGTGTTTTCTGGCTGGCCGAGTACCCCATGAATGGGATCGACTGGGCCTTTGGTGAAATAAGCGGCTGGCTTACCAGCGTAATGAAGCCAGGCTGGTTCACCGACCTGCTAATAAATGGTATTGTTGCAGGGTTGGGCGGTATCCTCATCTTCATTCCCCAGATCATGATCCTGTTTGGCCTGGTGACCATTTTGGAAGACACCGGCTATATGGCCCGCATTAGCTTTTTAACAGATAAGCTGATGCGCAAAGTAGGCCTCAACGGCAAAAGCGTAATGCCCATGATCAGCGGTTTCGCCTGCGCCGTACCCGCCATAATGAGCGCGCGCAATATTGAAAACAAAAAAGAAAGATTACTCACCATACTGGTTACTCCGTTGATGAGCTGCAGCGCCCGGCTGCCGGTGTATACGATCCTGATAGGCCTGGTGATTCCGAAAAAAATGTTCGCAGGCTTTTTGGGTTTACAGGGCCTGGTAATGATGGGCCTTTACTTACTGGGACCAATAATGTCACTACTTGTTTCGTATGTTGCCCGCCTTTTTATAAACATCAAAGAGAAAAGCTTTTTCATTCTGGAGCTGCCGGTTTACCGCGCGCCACGCTGGAAAAATGTGGTGGTAACTATGTTGAGCAAGGCCAGGATCTTTGTTTTCGATGCCGGTAAAGTGATCATGGTGATCAGTTTAATTCTGTGGGCATTGAGCACATATGGTCCCAAAGAAAGAATGAGCGGGGTAGAAGCACGTTACGAACAACAATTAAAACAACATCCTGAACAGGAAGCAGAACTGAGCCGGTTGAAAAATACCGAGCTTTTAGCGAATTCCTATGCCGGTATTCTCGGCCGAAGTATTGAACCGGCGATAGAACCACTGGGATACGACTGGAAGATCGGTATTGCACTGATCACTTCTTTTGCTGCACGGGAAGTTTTTGTTGGAACCATGGCCACGCTTTACAGTGTTGAAGGCGGCAACGATGCTGATGAAAGTACGTTGATGGAAAAAATGCATGCCGCGGTACGGCCAAACGGTTCCAAAGTTTACACGGTGGCATCCGGTATTTCGTTAATGATCTTTTACGCGTTCGCCATGCAATGTATGAGCACACTGGCTATCGTTAAAAGAGAAACCCGTAGCTGGAAGTGGCCGTTGATACAATTAGTGTATATGACCGGACTGGCTTATATAGTTAGTTTAATAGCATATCAATTATTAAAATAAGCGTTCGATTCTTCGGGTATCCGCCTTCGCAAACGCTTGCGCCGCCTCCGCCGGTTAGCGGATTCAGCGGCATGCGTACGGCGGGTAAATGAAAAAAGGGCCCACGAAAGAGCCCCTTTTTGTTTTGTCCAATCCATGAAAAATAAACCGTCCTGTAATATCTTAATTGCGTTTACAACCGCATTAGTAAATTTAATTATGAATTGCCTGATATGCCTTATCCAATGACTCCCTTAACGACCGGCTAACAAAACCAGGTTCACGCAACTATCATTACCTCTGCAATTACATTTATATATGACGCCAAACGATGAAAAAGGTTTGTTATAGAAACCTTAAATGGTTGCAATAACAACTTTCACAAACAGGTGGAGAGAGGGGAAATACTGTAATGAATAACCAGAATTAAATCCGATTGCTTTAAGCAAATTTTAATGTGTGAGCCAGTTATCCTATTATTTTACTTCGCTTTTCCAGCATAACAGTCGTTCGCCAGATGCCATCCAGTTGGGCAATACGTTCACGATAACCGATAAAGCGAAAGCCGCATTGTTCATGCAAATGAATGCTTGCCCTGTTCTCTTCATGAATAACGCTTAACAGCGACCAGATGCCATTTTGTTCGCTGGCTTTTATCAACTCTTCGAGTAAAATTCTGCCGATCCCTTTTCGCTGGTGCTGCTGATGAACATATACGCTTACTTCCGCCACGCCGCTGTAACATACCCTTGCCGATACGGGCGCCAGGGCTGCCCAGCCAACAGGTTCATTACTGCTGAGCGCTATTATCCTTGAGTGTGGGAGATACTTGAGGTTGAACTGTTCCCATTCGGGCACTTCTGTTTCAAAAGTTGCCATGCCCGAAGCAATGCCATGGCCATAAATTTCCAGCACCGGGCCGGCATGTTCCTGAAGCATTGGTATCAGCGTAATCATATGCTAATTTAAAAAATTAGCCGGCAACTTTAGAAGGCGGGTTGTCCGCTGGTTGGTGAACGGCACTTTTCAGGAGGCGGCTCCTTCCATATTCAATTTATATGCGGCCCAAACGCTCAGCCGCCAGCGCCAGGGTCTCTTCTTTTTTTCCAAAGCAAAAGCGAACAACCTTGTTATCGGTTGCATCCTGGTAAAAGGCAGAAACAGGAATTACGGCCACGCCAAACTCTTTTGTAATGCGGATGGCGAAATCCTTATCGGTTTCATCGCTGATGCGATCATATTGGGCGCAGATAAAATAACTGCCCTTACTATCGAGCATGGTAAACCGGGTATCTTTCATCAACGTTAAAAAGTAATCGCGCTTTTTTTGCAGAAAGGAAGCCAGTGATAAATATGAATCTTTATTACGCAAAAAAGTGGCCAGGGCCACCTGTGATGGCGTATGGCAGCTAAAGCAATTGAACTGATGCACTTTGCGGAACTCGCGGGTAAACGCGGCAGGCGCCACGCAATACCCCAGTTTCCAACCGGTGCAATGGTATACTTTACCAAATGAAAAACAAACAAAACTCCTTTCCATCAGGTCGGGGTAAAGCAGGATGGACTGGTGTTTAATATTATCGAAAATTATATGCTCATATACTTCATCTGAAACAATGATGATATTGGTGTTCTGCACCAGATCGCGCAACTGCAGCATATCTTCTTCCCGCAGCACGGCGCCGGTTGGGTTGTGCGGTGAATTGAGCATAATAACCCTTGTTTTGGAGGTTATCTTCCGGCGTACTTCCGCCCAGTCGATCCGGTATTCGGGAAACTGCAGATCGATTCGAACAGGTGTGGCGCCATTCACCACTATATTAGGAATGTAACTATCGTACCCCGGTTCAAAAACAATCACCTCATCACCCGGCTGTAATACCGTGGTAAGCGCTGTGTAAATGGCATAGGTGCCCCCAGGCGTAATAGTTATATCTGTATCGGGGTTAACAGTTGTGTTATACAAAAACGCAATCT
>CBIHPC010000024.1:0-52268 GCA_966211305.1 uncultured Niastella sp. | reverse complement strand
CCGATGGCAATTTCATTATTCCGCAGGTAGGCATTATTAAATCGCTGAACATTTCTGTTGCCTGTGCGGTTACCCTGTACGAAGCGCAACGCCAGAAGGTACTGGCAGGGCATTATGATAAGTGCAGAATACCTGAGCCGCAATTGACGGAGTTATTGAACAAGTGGGGCGTTGAAGACGAAATTTGCTAATGTGATAATGTGATAATTCGATAATAGAATACAAATTGGGGCTTGCGATGAATTGCGGGATCGATCGATGATTTGCCGGTTGCCGATTCACTTGCCGATTCACGATTCACGGCCCGCCCCGATGAAGTCGGGGATTGCCCGATTCACGATTACCGGTTGCCGATTCACGACAGGTTTCGGAGCCGTTTCAATTTTAAACTCAGATTGAATGAAGAACATTCCATTGATAGCGTTCCTGGTATTGTTAACATCTTCAGCGTTCAGTCAGAACATCAGGAAGGTGAAGATCACAGAAGTGGAGGAATACATAAAGAACAGCGATCACCCGCTGGTGGTGAACTGTTGGGCCACCTGGTGTGCACCCTGTATTGAAGAGATCCCTTACTTTATGCAAACGGTGAAAAAGTACAGCGATCAGAAAGTGGAGTTGTTACTGGTGAGCCTCGACTTTACATCTTCTTACCCAACAAAAATTCAGGAGCTGGTAAAAAGGAAAAACTTCGAAGCCACTTTCTTCTGGCTCAACGAAACCAATGCCGATTATTTTTGTCCGAAGATAGACCCCAAATGGGATGGCACCCTGCCCTCAACGTTATTCGTGAATAACAATACCGGTTACCGGCAGTTCTTTGGCCGGCCAATGACCGACAGGCAGGTGGAGCTGGAGGTGAAGAAACTGGTGGGGGAGAGGAAATGAGTTAACGGGTTAACTTGTTGACCAGTTGACGAGTTGACCAGTTGACGAGGTACGCTCTGTGCGGCAGGTTGAGAAACAGTTGAAAGGTGGATACAGGTGATAAAGTTGATATAGGCTTTATATGCAGCAGGCCCATTAATAGAACAAGTTGACGGGTTAACTGGTTAACAAGTTAACCCGTCAACTTGTTGACTTACTTCAGCGCTTTATTGATCGCTTTCGCTGAATCGAGGTGCTTTCTTAATATCGGTAATTTTTGAGCTGCAAATGTTTTCACAGCGGGATCAGTACCGTTCTGTGCACATTTTTCAAAATCACTTACTACCTCTTCATGACCGTTTACCATTGCTTTCATATATGCCTTATCAAATTCAGCTCCGTTCTTTTTGCTTAAATCCTCCAGATCGTCCTGGTGATCACCCAATGTCGATGGCAATGTTACACTCTTATCACGGGCTATGGCCATAAGATCGTTATTGGCAGCAGTATGATCTTTGATCATCATTTCCGCAAAATTCTTTACGCGCGGGTTAGCAGCGCGGTCTTTCGCCAGTTTGGCAATTTCAACTTCTGCCATACTTGCTTCGGCGGCATCTTTCATAAAACGATGCGTATTATCATCAACCGTACCCTGTGCGCTTTTTGCAGAATCAATTACATTGCTTTCCGGGTCCATTCGGGTGTTATCCGGCTCCTGTCTTATAGCTCCTGTTGAATCGGTGTATGTTCCATCAGATGACGGACTTTGACAGGCTAACATCGAGAACATGGCGCATGCTGCAAGCGTTGAAAAAATTGTTGTTGCTTTCATGTGAAATTTATTTTGGTGTTTTTATACGTATTGACCACGGTTTAACAGGGGCAGCACTATAGCAGCATTTATTATGCCTTGCCCGATTTGGCCATTGTAACAATCATAATATCATAGGTATATGATACGCAATAGGCCTTAATGTAGAGTTTATTCAACAGGGCCGCCAGTGGGCTTCACCAAAATAAAGCAGGCGTGTTGTTTTACAAAAACAACATTGAGTTTCGTGTAAAAAACAAAAACCCCCCGCCAGCCGGCAGAGGGTTTGTACAGATTTTAAAAACGGGACTTATTGGTGTTATGAAATTCTCTTAATACTACAACCAACCGATTTTGATTGTTTAACCGATACTTCCTTACCAGCCACTGCTTCATTGATCGCTTCTTTTAGATGAACACGTTTTACACCTGCAGCATCGGAAGGACTGTCATCAATGGCGCCATGATATATCAGTTTTCCATTCTTGTCGAAAAGAAAACATTCCGGTGTACGGGAGGCGCCAAATGCATCGGCGAGCTCGTTGTTCTTATCCACAGCATAGTACCAACTGTAACCCTGTCCCTGTCCATAGTCCTGCATAGAACTTAACGACTCGGAACTTTTACGGTTAGCTTCATTAGAATTCAATAAAACTACACCAATGTTTTGTTGTGTTGCAAACTGACAGATTTCCCTGGTACGGGCCTGATTGTTGATCACCACAGGGCAGGTATTGCAACTAAACATTACCAGCAAACCGTTTTCTTTCATCGCTTCTTTGAGGGTTACATCTTTGCCGGAAATATCTTTTAACTTATTGTCTGCTTTCGGTACGGCTGACCCCAACGGTAACGGGTCTTTCATAGTAAATGATAAAAACACCATTGCGGGCAGCAGCAATAAGCTGATCATTGTTTTTTTCATCTGACATTTTTATTATTGTTATAAACAGGGCAGGGGATTGTACGTTTCATGAAATTTAAATAGGGAGCTTTCATTGTAGCAGATCTGTTATAGGAATAGCTATGCAAAGTTTACTAAAAAATGCCGGTTCTACCTAGCACTTTCTTGCACCCGGCTTTAAAATTTTATTAAAAAATAGGTATTATTTGTAATGTATATGTGAAATCCCAAATCTCAAGATCCAAAAAAGAAATCTCAAATCTCAAAACTCAAGATCCATATAAGGAAATCTCAAATCCCAAATTTCAAATAAATCTCAAATAATACATTGGGGGCTTTGGTTTTTTCTTTGTTTTTTGAATTTGAATTTTTTGTATTTATTCTTTGTTTCCCGGAGTTTGGAATTTGGAATTAGGCATTTTCCGGTTATACCCTGTCATGAAAAATAAGATCATCGCTTGTATTGTGGTGCACCTGTTTCATTCGCTCTTCGGCCATTGCCTTTATTGAGTGAATGCTCACATTGAGTTCGTACCCAATGAGCAGTACCAGCGAGTTGATATAAATAATGATCATCAGCACGATGATGGTGCCTATGGAGCCGTATAACGCGTTGTATTTGCCAAAGTTGTTCACGAAGATGGAAAATCCCAGCGTGGTAAGGATGCTCAGGAATGTGGCCAGGATGGCGCCCGGCGATGCCAGCTTCCATCGTTTTTGTATAGCCGGCGCATATTTATAAATGAAAGCGATGGCATAAAATATAAGGCTGATGATGAACAGCCATCTGAATACACCGATCACGTTCAGCACAAATATACTTTTAATACCCAGCCACTTCAAAACGGCGCTTTGCAGTACCAGCAACAGCAAACAACCCAGCAACAAACCCATGTTTATAAAAGTGAGCTTGATGGCCACCAGGCGGGTGTTCAGCCCCGTTCTTTTTTCGAAACCTATATAGTTCTTGTTGAAAGAACGCATCAGTCCCATCATGCCGTTCGACGCAAAAAAGATGAGCAACAAAAAACCGAACGACAGCAGGGCTATATGGTCCTGTTTGAAAAAACTATCTACAAAGGCGATGATGTTCTTGTTATAGGTATCGGCCGGAATGATATCGCGAATGATGGTATGCAGTTGCCGTTTTACCTGCGCGCGGCGAATGAACGGTAACTGCGGTATCAATGTAAAAAGGAACAAACACGTTGGCGGAATGGACATGATAAAGTTATACGAAATGGCAGAAGCCCTTTCGGTAAGTCCTACACGCGCTACCTGCTCTTTAAAAAACATGATTACATCGAACAGGGGCACTCCATCGAAACCCGGCAGAATGATCTTCTTGCTTTTTTCCGATAAAAAGCGAACAGGAGGGGAGTTTGATATTATTCTTTCTACGTTCATTTAAGCGTTGCTGCTGCACTGTCTTTTGCTGCTCTTTTCTTTTGTTCTATATCCAAAGCCTGTTGAAATTCCTTCGCAACTTTCAGGTGCTGACTATATGTTTCAGTATACACATGCCGGCCCGAAAAATCGCTTTTGGCTACAAAATAAAGATAATTCGTTTGCGGCGATTGTAAAACTGCATCCAACGTTTGTAATGAGGGGGTGCAAATGGGGCCGGGAGGTAAACCGGTGTTCATATAGGTATTATAAGGCGATTCTACCGTCAGGTATTTGAGGTAAATACGTTTCAGGGTAAAATCCTTCATGGCAAATTTTATGGTAGGGTCGGCCTGTAATTTCATTCCCTTGTTCAACCGGTTGAGGTAAACACTGGCAATGGTGTCTTTTTCATCGAGCACCTGCGTTTCTTCTTCTACAATAGATGCCAGCGTATACGCCTGAATGGGGGTAAGGCCCAGCTTACGCGCCTGGTTGCGCCGTTCATCGGTCCATACCCTTTTGTACTCTGCATAAAATTTATCGAAAATGGTTTGCACCGAAGCGTTCCAGAAGTAAGTATAGGTGTTGGGATATACAACAGACATTACGGTATTCGAGTCGAACCCGAGTTGCTGTAATGAGTCGGTATAATAAGCTACCACATCTGAGGAATCGATCTCCATTTTGCGGCCGAGGAAACCAGCCAGCTGCTCTTTTGTGCGAAAACGGGTAATGATGAGTTTTACCGGTGCCTGGGTTCCGTTGCGCAACATACGGGCAATATCCATGAGGCTCATGCCCTGTTTAATTTCATAGCGGCCGGGTTTCAGCTTTTTCGGTACTTCGAGCCGGGTGCCCAGCAGATTGAAAGCGGCCAAACTTTTTACCAGGTTGCTGTCGCGCAACGTTTTCATTACCTCGGGCCAGGTGGCATGGCCGGTACGTACATATAAGTATTTCGATTTTTCGGAAAAGGCGGTGTTGGCGGTAAAGAATTGCCAACCGGCAAAAGCAGCTGCCAGTACTACGATAACCAGAACGCTTAATACCAGTTTTCTGAACATGGGATATAGATTAATTTTTTATCATCCGTTGAGTCTGTTTCATTGATGTTGTGCAAGAACTATGCTAGCCGTGAACCGGCGATCGTGAATCGGCAATTTTTCTCTGCCGGTTCGCTACTTATTCCAAATGCATCAAAAGTAGCAGGAAAAATCACAATTGGCAAACGGCCAACCTCACCCTGGTAGTATAATTATTGCCGATTCCCGATTCACGATTGCCGTAAATAAAAAACCCTGCCGGTAAAATGACAGGGTTGAACTATATTTTTTGAATAAATTATTTCGCAGGAGCAGCCGGTGTTTGTAAAGGTGAGCCACTGGCAGGAGCAGGGGCTGCAGCTGCCGGACGGGCATTAACCGGTTCACGGCTGGGTTTACCTTGTGGGATAAAGAAGGCCGATGTCAAACACAACAGGGCAATAGCGATTGCCATAACCCAGGTACCTTTTTCCAGTACGTCGGTTGTTTGTTTTACGCCCATGAACTGGCTGTTGAAACCGGCTATGTTTCCGGCCAATCCGCCGCCTTTGGGGTTTTGGATAAGGATAAACAACGCGATCGCTACACTAGCTATTATTATGAGTACCAGGAACAAATAGATCATTTCACTGTGCTTTTAATTGTTCAATTCTTGTCGCAAAATAAGTGCTTTTGGCGGGATTAAGCAAACTTAATTTCTCGTATACCCGTATTGCTTTTCCGGCATTGCCCTGCTTGGCCCAAACTTCGGCCATCGCCTCGGTCAGCACCTCTTTTTCCTCTACCGAATGTTCGGCTATACGTTGAATGCTCTGGTTGGTGACCTCGTCGAGCGAGGTATTCGTTTCAATGGGCCCGCCAATGCGTTTCATACTCCGCAGCCAGTCGGTAAAGCTTTTTAACTGCTTGCCCATCTTGTCTTTAAAATCGGCCTGGCCCAGTTTAATACCCTGCGAGGCAAAATAGTCGATGGTGTGGTACGATTCAAAGATCGGTTCACCCGGGTCAACTGAAATTTTTAGGTCTTTGCCGGCGGGCGTAAAGCCAAACGGATTGGCCTGTGGCGCCGGCTCTTCCGCTTCAGGTTCTTCCGGAACCGCCGCTGCTTCAGCAACTACCGGTTGAGGATGTTCGGCCACAACTGCCACCGGCTCTTCGGTCGGTATGGGCTCGGCAACGGGTTCAACATGTTCTTCGATAGCTATTTCGGGCGGAGCTGTTTCCGCTGTGGCGGTGATTTCAGCTACAGGCGCTTTTTCGGCCGGTGCTTCCTGTACGGGTTCTCCTTCTACAGGCGGTAGAAGTTCGGCGTCTATTGCCGGAACAATATCATCGGTTTCGGCTTCCTCAATCTCTATCGCAGGTACTATGTCGTCAATTTCTGTTGGAACGGCTTTGGCATCAGCTAATTCGGGCGTTACCTCCACGGCGGCTATTACGTCATCCAGATCCGCTTCTCCCTCTACCACCTCAACCGCCGGTACGATATCGTCGGCTTCTTTACTGTCGGTTATGCCGGCAACGGGCGTTAGCGCTTCTTCGGTAATGCTTACCGCATTTTCGGCGGCTTCGGCAGCGGCGTTCTCGGCAAGCTGGCTGTTCTCTGCAATAGCTACTGCCGGGGCGGCGGTAGCTGTTTCGGCAGGGGAGCCGGGTGTGCTTTCCACTTCAGGCGTTTGTTCTGTTGTTGCCGACGCCTGTTCGCGGGCTTCCTGTTCAACCAGAGAGCCGTCTTCATTTACCTGCAGCGATCTTTCCTTTTCGGTAGCTGCCGGTCCTTCCTGCACAGGTGCCACGGCTTCTGCTGCAGTTTCTATATTTTCTGCAGGCGTTTCGGCAACCGGTTCGGCTGCAGCCTGCATTGCTGGTTCTTCTTCTTTAGGTTCTTCCTGTCCGGTAGCCGGGTTGTAAACGGCCGGACCGTTCTTTGGCATTTGCACCACAATACGGAACCCTGGTTGTTGCGCCTGCTCTTCAGCTTTCACCGGTATCACCGGCGCTTCTTCTTTTTGATCTAGCTGCCAGCGCAGCCATAATGCATTATGAAAATACAGTGAAGCCTGTTCGCTCTGTGCATAATTATTATGGGCGCCGCTTTCCTTCAGCTTTTTGGCATACAGGAACTGTCCAACGGCTGCATACGGGTAATCTTCGGTGAATTGTTTCAGTTCATCTGCGCTTACCTGCTCAAAAGAGTCCTTGTCAAAAAGATGTTTAACCAGCGTTTGAATATGATATTGCATGTAACCCAGCTTACCAGTTTGAAAATATACGGTTGAAAATTTCATCCACCATCTGTTTGATGATGGTTTCGTTCAATTGTTGCTCAGCCTGCGTAATGGTCAGGCTGGCCGAATAGTCGAAGTTACGGGAAACATCGGCTTCAAAATTCTTTGAGGGGTCGAGGTTGTTCTTAAAATTGATATGAATGGTTACGGTAAGGCGCTGGGTGGCGGCCTGCTGTTGCGAAATACCGGTGGTACTGAACGTGTAACCTGTAACCTGGCCGCCGATATCGTAATGGGCGTCTTCGGTTTGCACACCGGCGAGCCGGGTTTGCCCCATGATCTTCTGGCGCAACCTGTCAGACAGCTGCGGACTTAACTGCGGGTTGATATACCTGGCCTTGTTCTCGATATAAGTTACGCGGAAGGTTTTCACTTCCTTGGGTATCTGGCCAATATCCTTAAATGAATAACAACCCGTTGTCAGCAGGGTAATGGACAATAATATACCGGCAATAAGAGTTACAGAGCCTGTTCCGGTAAATCGGGGTTTCAGGTTCCGGGTTTCACGGCCCTGTGCCCTGCAACCTGTAACCTGTAACATGGAACCTGAATTTTTAAACCAGGTATTCTTACTCTTTAATATCATATTCTTTTAGTTTTCGGTACAGCGTTCTTTCACTTATACCAAGGTCGAGGGCCGCATCTTTACGTTTGCCTTTATGTTTTTTAAGCGCTTTTTCTATCAGTTCTTTTTCTTTATCCATGATGTTGAGCGACTCATCCACTTCCTCATGATGATGAATGTCGTCGTTATCATGATGCACCATCATCGGTTGCTGGGCTCCCGTTACAACCGGCTGTACAAAAGTGGAAGGTAGCAGTTCTTTTGTTTTCAGCTCATTCAGTATCGACTGGTTCTGCACGCTGGTGCCGGGGTTCTGCAGCATATCGACAAACATCTTTTTCAGCTCGGTCACATCTTTTTTCATATCGAAAAAGAGCTTGTACAGGATCTCCCGTTCATTGGCAAATTCATGCCCGTTGGATACGGGATTGCCGGCGTTGGCCAGCACCGGCAGGCGGTTGAAATCGCGATTGGGTAAAAAGCGTTTCAGTTCGCTGGCTGAAACCAGCTTATCGGAAGCCAGCACGGAGATCTGCTCTGCAATATTCTTCAATTCACGCACATTACCGGGCCAGGGATAATTAATTAACACATCTTTTGCCTCATCATCGAGTTGCACTGGCGTGGTCTTGTACCGTTCTGCAAAATCAACACTGAACCTTCTGAAAAGAAGCGGAATGTCTTCAACACGGTCGCGCAGCGACGGCACGCGAATGGGCACCGTGCTCAGGCGGTAATAGAGGTCTTCCCTGAATTTACCGCTTTGCGTGAGGGTGAGCAGGTCTTTATTGGTGGCGGCAATTACCCGTACATCTGTCTTTTGCACTTTGCTCGATCCAACGCGAATGAACTCGCCGGTTTCAAGCACCCGCAGCAGGCGGGCCTGTGTGCCCAGCGGCATTTCACCAATTTCATCGAGGAAGATGGTACCGCCGTTCACCGTTTCGAAATAACCTTTGCGGGCGTCAACGGCGCCGGTGAAGGATCCTTTCTCGTGGCCAAACAATTCAGAATCGATAGTGCCTTCGGGAATGGCGCCACAGTTAACTGCAATGAAAGGATTGTGCTTGCGGGCTGATAAGGAATGAATAATAACGGAAAATGCTTCTTTACCAACACCACTTTCTCCTGCGATAAGCACGGTAAGATCGGTATTGCTTACCTGTGCAGCTACCTGCAGGGCAAAGTTCAGCGCCGGCGCGTTACCGATAATGCCGAACCTGTTTTTGATACTTTGAATATCCACGATACTACTAATTTTTTCAGATCCCCCCTGCGGTTATCAGTGATGATCTTGCATGAAGGTGATCCGGATTATTTTAATCAGGGCATTGCCCCGGATTTATTCTGTCAATAATAAATGCCCCTGTGGGTGTGGGCGGGCTCAACGCTATTGTTAAACTGATAGCTTCAAGGCTCTTTCTGGTTTAGAAAAATAACGCTTATTATGGAGCTGTTACGGGTTACCAGGTACCGGAAACCGGGGCCTGGTAACCGGCAACCATTATGGTTCAATTTTTCCTATCAACGTAGCGCCTGTACACTCATATACCTTAACCATTACGTAACTGCCTTTGTTCAAAGGGTATTGTTCTTTTGGAAAAACCACCACTTTGTTCTGGCTGTTACGACCCATCCAGTCCTGGTCGCTGCGTTTGCTGTTTCCCTCGATCAATACTTTGAATGTTTTGCCCAGGTTGTGCTGGTTACTTTCACGGCTCAGCGCATTTTGCAGTTTCACGATCTCATCCAGCCGCTTTTTCTTTACCTCTTCAGGCACATCGTCTTTATACCGGCGGGCGGCCAGGGTACCCGGGCGCTCGCTGTAAAAGAACATATAGCTCATATCATATTTGCTGTGCCGCATAATGCTGAGCGTATCCTGGTGGTCTTCTTCCGTTTCGGTACAAAAACCGGCTATGATATCGGAGCTGATGCCGCATTCGGGCAGTATTTCCCTGATGCGGTCAACCCTGGCCATATACCATTCGCGGGTATACGTTCTGTTCATCAGTTGCAATACACGGGTAGAACCGCTTTGCACCGGCAGGTGAATGTATTTGCAAATGTTCTCATGCTTCGCCATGGTGTGCAGCACATCGTCGGTAATGTCTTTCGGGTGCGAAGTGGAGAAGCGAACCCGCAATGACGGGTCAATGAGGGCTACCTGTTCGAGCAGGTTGGCAAAAGTTACGGCCCCCTCCCGGCTTCCCCCGGTGGGGGTGGTGATCTCCGTAGTTAGTTCCGGAGTCCAGTAGTAGCTGTCAACGTTCTGGCCCAGCAGGGTCACTTCTTTGTAACCGGCGTTAAACAGTTCGGTGCATTCTTTTAAAATAGAATGTACGTCGCGGCTGCGTTCGCGGCCCCGGGTAAAAGGTACCACACAGAACGAGCACATATTATTACAACCCCGCATAATGCTTACAAAGCCCGATACGCCGTTGCTGTCGAGCCGAACGGGGGAGATGTCGGCATAGGTTTCTTCGCGGCTCAACAGTACGTTTACCGCTTTTTGCCCGGTTTCAGCTTCCGTAATAAGGCCGGGCAAACTGCGGTAGGCATCGGGGCCTACCACCATATCAACCAGCTTTTCTTCTTCCAGGAACTTTGCTTTCAGGCGTTCGGCCATACAGCCCAGTACGCCAATAAGGGCGCCGGGATTGTTCTTTTTAACGGTACGCAGGTCGCTCAGGCGTTTGCGTACGGTTTGTTCGGCCTTTTCGCGAATAGAACAGGTATTGATCAGGATCAGGTCGGCCTCCTCGAAATTGCGGGTGGCGCCAAATCCGTTCTCGTTCAGGATAGACGCTACGATCTCGCTGTCGGAAAAATTCATCTGACAGCCGTAGCTTTCAATGTAGAATTTTTTGTTATATACAATGGGGTCATTTACAAAGGGAGCATAGGCTTCTCCCTGCCGGTTTTCCTCGTGCATCGTATGGTTCATCCGCTCTAACATCAACAATTCAGTTTTTGGGATGGCAAAGATAGCCAAAAAAGGGTAACAATGACAGGTTGGCACTCCGGCGGCCTGCGAACCGCCGGAGTAGTTGACAGGTTGATAAGTTGACGAGGAGCGGCCCGCTGACTAATTGGAGTAGTTCACAGTTCTCAGTTTACAGTTCCTGGTTCAAAGTTCTTAGTTCCGGGTTCATAGTTTATAGTTCGCAGGTCTGCGCGCTATCGCGCCAGGGTCCTTCGGCCCGGGTTATAGAAGAATGTAAAATTTGAAATGGGAAAGGAAAATACAGGTATGCCTTTCTCCTTTATGCCTTGTTGCCTTTATGCCTCGTTGCCTCGTTGCCTTTTTTCTCTTCACTTCCCAAACAAAACATACCCATATGTCTTATTCCCGATCTCGCGGGCTTTTTTGGGAAAGAGTTTGATAAACAGGCTTAACGGGAATTTGAAGGGTGGGAGCTTGCGGCCGATGCGGTCGCCTTCATCGAGCAGGTAGATATTGTCATGCACTTTCCAGCCATGGCCGGTAAAGAAGGCGATTGGGTTTTCTACATTGAATTGCAGGGGCGCATTGGCCAGGATCTTTTTCAGGTCGGTGGCGCGGCGGTGGCGGCGCAGCCCGCCATGATAATCCATGATCCAGTAATGAAAGGTGGGCACGGCAAACAGCGCCCGCGATAGCTGGGCACCCTGTTCATTGGTAAGGTAACCAACAACGCCTTCGGTGATGATCAGGGCCCGTTTGGCTTCATTGCCCAGTTGGGTGAACAGTGCGTTGCGCTCCCTGTCGTTCGAAAGGTCGGCCGGCAGCCGTTGCAGGTGACAGGCCGGTATATCGTTTTCGAGCATTTTGCTTTTGTAATCGATCATGTGCGGAAAGTCAACTTCTACCCAGCGAAGGTTAACTGGCAGGGGCATACGATATGGCCGGGTATCGAGGCCGGCGCCAAGATTGATAACGGTGTCGATGCCACGTTCAATGGCTCTGTTTATCAACCGATCGATGCCGGTAGTGCGGGTTACCATGGCGAAAGCCATATGATCTTTGATGGGAGTGGCCTCCACCATTTGAAAGCCTTTATCGGTAGCCAGTTTGCGGGCGAACGGATCTTTGAACACTGCATCGGCACGTTCAGATTCAAGCGCTCTGAATGCGGCGATCCAGCGTGCTGTATCAGAAACGTTATTGATGAGTTGTTCTTGCATAATTCACCCCCTGGTTTGATAATACGGTTATTCTTTGCTGTAACCAAAGCTTACCTAAATTTAGTTAATTTCCGGCAGGTAACGGGGCAGTGGACATTACAGAATGGAAGAAATCAATATTATTGTTAGGGATAAAATGCGTATATTAAAATAGCGGATGAAGATATGCTCCTATAAAGTGCAGTCATGGTCGCCTTTAATCCGGCTTTGCCCTACTTGTTCAAATCATCTTTTTGCTGTTGATCCGCATTCTCATTGGAAAGCACCTTTTTTAAGGTGTTCAGTTCTTTTTCAAATGTTCCGGGTTCCTTCTTTTCAAGTCGCTCCAAAGAATGGAGCATTACCGAATGTTGCACCTGTTGCCCGTTTTCTATTGTATTCAATCCGTCCAGCGCTTCTTTCAAATGTGATTTGATTTCGATTAGTCCGGAATCTATTATCCGGGTTAATTTTTCATTTTCCTTTTCGATTTGAGAAATAAGACGCTCTCTTTCCTCAAGAAATAAATTAAGTAATTTAATTTCATTTGGTTTTACTGCAACCACTGCTATCGTTTCTCCAGCTGCAGTTTTAATATTAATTGATGAGGAATTTGACTGATTTGCGCCATATTGAACTGTGGGGTCCCCCGTTTCATTTGTAGGGGTATCTGATTCTGGTTCTGATTCAAAGTCTGCCAGCCTTAGTTTGAATGCCTCCTCGAACTTTGTTCTAAAGTCAGCAGAAGCGTCGATTTTTCCTTTAACGTATCCAGACACTGTACTCTTTCTATATCCTGTTTTGTCGCCTATGTCTTTATCTTTATCTATGAGCCCTCTTCCCTTTAGCCACCTAACAGCTCTTTTAATATCTTCATTATAAAGTCCTTCCTTTGCGTTAGCATCCATATCGCATTAAATTTTGGAACTTTGTTCGGATTTAATTTATTTGTATTAGAATAATGTTCGTATATTTGACTCAAATCTAATTCACACGAATCACAATACAGCAAAATAGTACAGCAGTTTTGATTTAAGCGGTTTCTTTTTCAACGATAAAACTATTCAGCAAAACTTTGCTGAATCCAATATATTTAACAGACCTGATAATGTTGTCAATAATACGCATTGTTGATACGTAGCCATATTTTCCCGAATATAAAACTTAATAGTGATTTACAGAAGCCGGTGACCCATACAATACGGTGAGTGCGACTATACCTGTTGGTTGCAAAGGTAAAAAGGTGCCAGTGGGAAAATTATGGTCATGGTAAGAAAGCCAATTCCCTGACCCATTTCAATTTGAGTATATGGTTCTTATTACCCTACGCAACAGCAAATCTGTGCAGCAAATTCTCAAATTTGTTATATTTGGGTGCATATTACAACAAGAAAGCCGGGTTGCCCCGGCCCTTTTGGGGCTTATAAACATCATATCAGGAAACCGGTAAGTAACTGCATGATGTCATAAGCAATTTTAAACAGCAGAACAGTTTCTGCTGCAGCCCGTAGATATCTATCGATGCCTGCGGGCTTTTGTTTGGTTATATAAATAACCATATGTAATACCTGGTGTTTTTTTTACCAGGATCCTTTCTTTTTGTTGTTGCCATTCCATTTTACACATAATATAAAACAAATGAAATTGGGAAATGTACCAAGTGGTGTGACATTAAATTCGAATTGGGGGCGTACCGGTTGACATTATGCAGCAGCAGATTTAGTGGGGTGACAGGCGCCAATAAATAATAGGGGGTGATAGCTATAAAAAAGCTGAAACCTTTGTCTGACAAAGATTTCAGCTTTGAGCGGAAGACGGGGTTCGAACTCGCGACCCTCACCTTGGGAAGGTGATGCTCTACCAACTGAGCTACTTCCGCTTATGCGCATATAACTAAGTTAAGTAAAAAATATATTCGATCATCAAATTACCACAACGGTTTTCCCTGATAATAATCCAGGATTTTTGTACGCAGTATATAATCATAACGGGCGATGATGAGATTTACATTGGCCCGGTCGAGGTTGTTTTTGGCAATAAGATAATCTATTGAAGTAGAAGCGCCGGCATTGAAACGGGCTTCCGCGGCATTGAATGATTCCATATACGCCGCCACCTGGTCAAGCAGGGCGAGGTACCTGTTTTTGGCCGCCGTCATGTTGAAATGGTCCTGTTCAATATTCTGTTTTAACTGTATCTGCCGGGTTTGTGCGGCATAGGTGGCATTTTTAAGATCTATTTTGGCCATGGCAACCTGGTTGCGGTTGCGGAGATTGTTAAAGATGGGAATATTGATGCCCACCCCCACATACGTGCGGTAATTATTGCTGAGCTGATCGTAGTATTCAATTTTCTGTGCTGCCGAATCGCGGGCGGTACTGGAGTAGGGGGTATAAAAACCGGCGCCCAAACCTACGGAGGGAAACAGGTTGCCTTTTGCCGCCTGTACGGCCTTTTCCGCACTCTTTGTACGCAGATCAGCGGCCTTTATAATTGCCAGTTGTTGCAGGGCAATACTGTAAATGCTATCGGGGGTTGTGGTATAATTCATTTCAACCTGGTCGGCACGCAGGCGTTCTACCTGCAATTCTTTGTTATAGGGAACATTCATCAGTTGCGACAATGAAAGTCTTGCCCCATCGAGATCGTTCTGGCTTCTAATTATACTCAACTTATTATCGGCCCATAGCCCTTTCATATCCGAAAGGTCCGATGGTTTTATGGCGCCTTCTTTATTCATGAGATCGAGGCGCTCAACCTGTTTCTGAGTTACTTCGGCCTGTTTATACGCCTGCTGTAACAGATCTGAATTGGTGAGAATTTGCAGGTAGGCCAGTATCACGTTCAGCATCAACTGATCTTTGGTGGTTTGCAGTTCCATTTTACTGGCTTCATAGGCGTATTGCGTGCTCTTTAATGTATTCAGCAACCGCAGTCCATTGAACAGGGTAACATTGCCCGATAAAGCATAACTGCCCGATGTTTGTTGCTGGTTCACATAACTGTTGGTGCTTAGGTCAATGCTGCGGCCCTGGTTAAGCGTATGATTTATTTCACCGCCAACACCAGGCAACAGGTTGGCTTTCGACTGGCGCAGGGTTATGTTCGCACGCTCCATGCTCAGGTCCATTTGCTTTACGTCGAAATTGTTTTCAATAGCTGTTTGCACGCTTTCCTGCAACGACAATGGACGACCGGTTATACTTTGTCCCCGGCCATCCATATACGTGATCATGGCTATGCTACTTAATAATATTATGTTGCGGAATCTCATTTTTGAATCTCTTAATTGTTAACTACATACGTTAAATGTGAAAAGCCTAATACCCGTTACTCATAACTGTTCTCAGTTAATAAACTGCCAATCGGCACGTTACCTGCCAAACTCGTCAATCCGTCAACCTGTTAACTGTATTCCATTATCACATTATCGAATTATCACATTAATTTTCAATTCTCCCATCCAGTAGATTGATGATATGCGTTCCATAACCTGCATTCTTCTCCGAATGGGTAACCTGAATAATGGTGACGCCTTCTTTATTCAATTGTTTGAACAGGTCCATGATCTCTTCTCCCTGTTTTGAATTCAGGTTGCCGGTTGGCTCATCGGCCAGTAATAATTTTGGTTTGGCTATCAACGCGCGGGCAATGCCAACAAGCTGTTGTTGTCCGCCCGAGAGTTGGGTAGGAAAGAGGTCTTTTTTACCCACTATATTGAACCGGTCGATCATATCGGCCACCATGGCTTTACGTTCAGCTGTTTTTATGTTCTGATAAATAAGCGGCGTTTCAATATTCTCATACACCGTAAGCTCATCGATGAGGTGGTATGCCTGAAACACAAATCCAATATGTTGCTTATATATTTGCGACCGTTGTTTTTCTTTCAGGGTATGCACAGGCTGGTCGAGAAAATGGTATTCACCTTCGGAAGCATCATCGAGCATGCCGAGGATATGCAACAGGGTCGATTTGCCCGAACCAGACGGCCCCATAATGGAAACGAATTCTCCTTCTTTGATCGTCAGATTAATATCTTTTAATATAAAAGTTGGTTTACCGCCTACCTGGTACCATTTTGAAATGTGCTTCAGTTCGATCATCTTATTTGTTTATGTTTCAGGTTACAAGTTTCAGGTGTCAGTTTATATGGTTGCCAGTTTCCGGTCACCGGTTGCTGAATACCGTGTCTCAATTTCCAGTCTTGCGTCGGACATTAGCACTAAGCCGCTTCTGTATTTCATTATCACAACTTGTCCCGCTCTGCGGGGTTATCTGATTATCACATTATCCAAATTAACCACGTGCCAGTTTATAGTTGAGTGATTTGCAATATACTATAAGGGAATTACAAAAGCATTAGTTCGTTAACGATACAGAAAGTGTCCGGTTTCGATACAAGGTGGCTGCCGGGTTACCGGATGCCGGTTTCCAGTTCGGGCCTCACGATTTTTCGGGTTACAGGTTCCAGGTTACACGTTTCAGGGGAATACTGTTTATATGGACCCTGTAACCTGGATCTTGTAAACTGTAACTGTGATATTATTAACACTTTGGTTTTATTCAGTTCTCAGGCTCTTTATGGGATTCATCAATGCCGCTTTTATGGTTTGAAAACTTACCGTTACTACCGCTATCAATGCAGCCATTATGCCTGCCATCATAAATACCCACCAGCTGATATCGGTGCGGTAGGCAAAGTCCTGCAGCCAGCTATGCATAAACCACCAGGCAACCGGGAAGGCAATAACGGCGGCAATGACCACCAGCCGCAAAAAGTCTTTCGACAGCATGGCCGTAATATGGCTAACGGTGGCGCCCAGCACTTTTCTTATGCCGATCTCTTTGGTGCGTTGCTCAGCAGCATAGGCGGCAAGGCCAAACAAACCCAAACAGGCGATCAGAATGGCCAGTGAAGAAAAGGAGACAGCTATTACACCCATACGCTGTTCGGTGCGGTATAAATTATTGAAGTCATCATCCATAAAGGAATAATTGAACGGTTCTGCCGGCGCCATGGTTTTGTATTTGCGCTCTATTTGTGCCACCAGCTGATGTATATCGGCGCTGTTTAACCGTACCGCTATATTGCCATTGTGCGCATTCAACATTAAAGCCAGGGGCGTTACCTGCTGCCGCATGGTGTTAAAATTGAAATTCTTTATTACGCCAATGATGTGCAGGGCAGAAACGTCGTCCTTATTGTTGAGATCGCGCATGAAATACAATGGTTTCCCAATAGGATCGGTAAAACCCAGCAACCTGAGGGCTGCTTCATTGATAATGATGCCGCTTGAATCGGTGGGGAAATCCTTTGAGAAATTCCTGCCCGCCACCATTTCCATGCCAAGTGTTGGAATGTATTGTTCATCTACATCCCAGGTTTGCATCGAAACGGCTCTTTTCTGATCGAGGGTAGGGTCGGCAAACACAGGATTATCGTTACGCCAGTTATTGGTAGGCAGATAGCCTGAAATAGTGGCATTGTCAACCCCGGGCAGTTTTACAACTTCTTCCCTGAATGCCTTAACTTTATTGCCAAGCGGGGTGGAATTATGTATCACCATTACCTGTTGGCGGTTAAAGCCAGGTTTATGCGATTGTATAAAATGAAGTTGTTTGTAAATAACTATAGTGGCAATGATTAGTATAATGGAGATCGCAAACTGGAACACCACCAGCCCGCTGCGCAGGCGGCTGGTTTTAAAACCAGCTGCCAGTTTGCCTTTGATAACCTGTATGGGTTTGAATGAGGAAAGGTAAAACGCCGGGTAACTGCCAGCCAGCAAACCGGTGATCAATACCAGCAAAAGTAAACCCGGTAGCAACCATGGATTGGCCAGCAAATTAAGTTTGATATTTTTTGCCGCCAGTTGGTTGAAGTAAGGCAGCATGGCGGCAACAAGGGCCAGCGCCACCACCAGTGCAATACAACTGATCAAAATACTTTCGGTGAGGAATTGTTTTACCAGGTTGTTCTTTAATGACCCCAGCACTTTACGAACACCCACCTCGCGCGCCCGGTTAGCCGAACGGGCTGTTGACAGGTTCATGAAATTCACACAGGCGATCAGTAAAATGAAAAAAGCGATGGCCGAAAAAATATATACATACTGTATGCTGCTGTTGACGCCCAACTCTGCCACTTTATTCGAATGCAGGTGAATGTTGGTAAGCGGTGTCAACAGATGCCGTTGATAATTTCCGCTTTTTCTGAACTCGTTCATATCGATAGACATCAGCGCCTTTACCTGGGGCCCTACATATTTTTCTACCAGCGCATCAAACTGCGCTTCGAGTTTTTTAGGGTCGGCTCCTTCCCTGAGCACGATATAGGTATTGAAATTATTACTTACCCAGTTGTTTTTCCGGCTTTCTTCCAGGCTTGCCATCGATACAAAGAAATCGAAATTGAAGTGCGACGGTGAAGGTATGTCTTTGATAACACCGGTCACCGTGTAATTGTGGCGGTTGTTGATGATGAATGTTTTGCCAGCGGCATTTGATGTGTTGAAATATTTCCGGGCAACTGTTTCCGTAATCACTACGGTATTGGGTTGCCGTAATGCGGTAGCGGCATTGCCATCGACCATCGGCAGGGTAAATATATCGAAAAGGGTAGAATCGGCATATACCACATTATTTTCCTGCACGTTCTCGTTGCCTTTTTTCACCACGAAACCGCCATTGCTGCGGAACCGCACATACTGTTCAACCTGCGGAAAATCTTTTTTCAGCGTTGGCCCCATTGGGTCGGGTGCTACCGCCAGGATGAAATGGTTGCCGCCGAATTTGATATCGCCATCAACCCGGTAAATACGATCGGCTTTTTTATTGAAACGATCATAACTGAGCTCATCTAGTACAAACAGCATGATAAGCAAACAGGTGGCGAGGCCAATGGCCAGCCCTATTATATTGATTGCCGAAAAGCCTTTGCGTTTCCAAAGGTTCCGGAAGGCGATCTTTAAATAATTCTTTAGCATATGAAAAGGTCTTTAAGTAATGAATGTTGAATTCGTTTCAGACTACAGGCTTAAGACATAAAGCCTAAGGCCTAAAGCCTAAAGCAAATACAGTTTTAGTTAAGCTTTTGGCTGTATTTACTCACTCCGCAACGCCTTCACCGGGTTGGCTAAAGCCGCCCTGATGGCTTTATAACCTACCGTTATCCAGGCAATGAGTATGGAGCCCACTATAGCGCTGATAAAGAACCAGGCGCTTAAGGGTGCACGGTAAACGAAGTTCTTCAGCCAGCTATGCATCAGGTACCAGGCCACCGGGCCGGCAATAAAAAATGATATTATTATGAGTACGGTAAACTCTTTAGAGAATAGTTGCAACAGGCTCGATACCGAGGCGCCCAATACTTTGCGGATACCTACTTCTTTTGTTTTTTGTACGGCCATAAAAGAAACCAGTCCGTACAAACCTAAACACGAAATAAAAATAGCCAGTCCGGCAAAGATCTTATACAGCAGTGACAACTGTTCTTCCTGCCGATAGAACGCTGCAATGTCTTCATCAAAGAACGAAGCGGAATACGCATATTCGGGATAAAACCGATCCCAGGTTTTTTGAATGGCTGCCTTCGTTTGTGCCAACTGCCGGGTGCGTAATTTAATAGCCGTTTGCGTGTAAAAGCCCTTGCTGGTTGTGATCAACAGGGGTTTTATTTCTTCACGCAGCGAATTGGTCTTGAAGTCTTTTAATACGCCTACGATGGGGAACCATGCATTGCGACCCAGCCGGATGTTTTTGCCAATGACCTCGCCGGCGTTTTTCACACCCAGTTTTTTCATCAGTGTTTCATTGATCATGACTTCTTTCATGGTATCGCTTTGGCTGGGGGCCCTGCCGGCCAGGAACTGCAATCCAAACGTATTGGTATAATCAGCGTCGGCGAATTTCATTGTAACCTGAAATTTTTCATCGGGTTGGTAGTTGTACCCAAAATTCGAGGACCATGTATTATCCGAAGAAGGAACATCGCTGCTGAAGCTTACCGATTGCACACCGGGCGCCTGTAACAATTGTTCTCTGAATGCATTTTGTTTCGACAGGCTGATGCTGTCGCCATTGCCACTCAATACCAGCACGGCTTCCTTGTTAAAACCCAGATCGGCCCTGCTGATGAAATTCATCTGGCTTACCGCTACGGCGGTGGCGATGATCAATACCTGCGAAATGGTGAACTGCATGATCACCAGGCTGCGGCGCAACGATACGCCACGTACGCTGGCCGACACCATTTTATTCTTCAGGGCATTGATGGGGTTGAATTTCGACATCACGAACGAAGGGTACAAACCTGCCAGCAGGGTGACGGCAATGCCAATTCCGGCTGTCATGACTGCTGTTTTTGCCGTAAACAGGTTAAGCGGCTCCTGTATGGAGGCGATGTGTTTTATATAGGGCAGGCTGAGATATCCGATGCCTAAAGCCACGATCATTGATATGCCGACGATAACCGCCGTTTCGCTCATGATCTGCATGAACAACTGGCCGCGGTTGCTGCCCAGCACTTTTCTTATTCCTACTTCGCGCGAACGGTTAACCGAAAGTGCGGTTGACAGGTTGATGAAATTCACGCAGGCCATCAATATAATGAACAGGCCAATGAGCGATAAAGTAACGAGCGTTGTTTTGCTGGTAACATGATCGCCAAACGATTCGAAGCGGCGGTCGAAATGCACCATGCTCAGCG
This sequence comes from uncultured Niastella sp., assembly GCA_966211305.1. Lineage (GTDB taxonomy): Bacteria > Bacteroidota > Bacteroidia > Chitinophagales > Chitinophagaceae > Niastella. The sequence continues at coordinate 31,545 of CBIHPC010000024.1, read as the reverse complement.
GTTGCAGGAAATGCGATTTGATGGAATTGGTTTGTGAGGCATAATGTTTTTTGCTGAATTGTAATAAGGCCTTTTCGAAATTGACCGCTTTCATTGTGGGTGGCAACAATGCAAAGATGTTGAAATTGCTGGAGGTCGTTTGCCAGTTATCGTTATGGTTATAGGCCCTGCCGTGTTGTTTCAGGGTTTTATAGGAGATCAGTACTTCTAACGGAAGGTCGGTGTTGGCAGGTACATTCTTTAAAATACCATTCACCTTCAGGGGAATTGCATTATCGAGCGTTACGGTTTTGCCCATGGCCTGTTGCCAGTTGCCAAAATATTTCGTGGCTGTTTTTTCAGCGAGCACCACATTATTGGGGGCATTCAGGGAAGACGGACCACCGGCCAGCCACTCATAATGGAATACGTTGAACAGTTGCGGTTCATAAAAGAAAATACCCCTTTCCTGAATGAATTTATTACCGGTTTCATTACCGGCTGAAGGAACGGTGATCTGGCTTCCATATGCAGATTGCAACGCGCCAAACTGTATATTGGGAAAGTCAGCCCGCAATGCTTCCAGCGCCGCTACCGGAGTACCGGAGTTGTACGTAATGTCTTTGTCGAATTTTTCCTGCGTGGCCACCCGGTGAATACGATTGTAATCGGGTTGAAAAGTATCGTAGCTTAATTCATACTGCACTACAATAAACAGCAGCATACTGGCCGCTATTCCTATCGAAAGGCCGGTAATATTGATAAGCGAAAAAGCCTTATTGCGCACAATGCTTCGCCAGGCGGTTTTTAGATAGTTCTTAAACATTGTATAGAAGATCGTTTATTTTAAATTAATACTATTGACCTATGATTGTTACATTTCGGCAATAGTGAATCGTGAAACGGCAAACGTGAAAGTCCTATTCCCGGAACTGAAAAGTAACAGCAATCTAATAGTTCGGCAATTGATTACGAGCGGAATGAAATTGTTTATAAATCTCAAAATTCGCGAGCTATTTCACGTTTCACGATTGGTATTACTCCGTTCTCAAACTCTTCACCGGGTTCGCTACCGCCGCTCTGAATGCCTGTACACTGATGGTGACAACGGCAATCAATATGGCCAGTACGCCGGCCATGACAAAGATCCACCAGCTGATACTGATTCTGTAAGCAAAATCGGCCAGCCATTTATGCATGAAATACCAGGCAACCGGCGCTGCAATGAAAAACGAAATGATCACCAGTTTCAGGAAATCTTTCGACAACAGGTTGATGATGTTCGAAACCGAAGCGCCCATCACTTTGCGAATGCCGATTTCCCTGGTGCGTTGTTCTGCGGTATAGGTGGACAGTCCGAACAAACCCATACAGGCAACCAGGATGGTAAGCAGGGTAAATATTTGCAGAATGCGGCTGGTCTTTCGTTCAGCCGCATATGTCTTGTTGTAGAGCTCATCCATAAACGACCAGCTGAAGGGATCGATGGTATTGAATGTTTCCCATTGCTTTTTCATGGATGCCAGCAGGCTTTGAACGTCTTTTGTTTTTACTTTTACGATCAGGCCGGTTTCGGGGTTCAACACCATCAACAGCGGGGAAATGGCTTCATGTAATGACCGGAAATGAAAATCTTTCACAACGCCAATTACGGTGTATGCTGCGTGCTGTCCGCGGTTGCTGTGTTCCCTGAGAATTTTTTTCCCGAGCGCATTGCTGCCCCAGCCAAAAGCGCGGGCGGCCGTTTCGTTTATGATCATGGCCTGGGAGTCGGAGGGCATGGATGGCAGGAAATTTCTGCCCATAGCCATTTCCATCCCCAGCGTAGGAATATACCGTTCATCGATCCTGTATTCCAGCATATTCATAAACTCGTTCTGCCTTCCTTCAGGGTATGCCAGTGCATTGTTGTAAAAGCTGGGACCAGCCGGTTTGTAACCCGACACGGTCACATTCTCAACACGCGGGTCGTTCAGCAACTGATCTCTGAACACTTTTTCTTTGTTGCCCAGCGTCCAGCTATTATTCACTACCAGCAACTGTTCTTTATCGTAACCCAGTTTTATGTTTTGAATGAATTGCATTTGTTTATATACTACGATAGTGCCGGTGATAAGACAAATGGCTATAAAAAACTGGAACACGATAAGACCGCTGCGTAATTTATACGTGCCGTTGGTGGTGGTGTATTTTCCTTTGAGCGTAGCAATAGGCTTGAAGCCGGAAAGAAAGAAGGCGGGATACATGCCGGCCAGGATGCTTACCAGTAAACCAAGTAAGGAGAGCGCTGCCAGTGGTTTCAGCTGAAAACCGAAGTGAAGGTGCTTGCCCGAAAATTCGTTGAATACAGGCAAAACCAGTTGTACCAGCATCGCTGCTATGCCCAGTGCAATGAGGGTTATAAGCAACGACTCGAGCAGGAACTGTTTTACGAGGTCTTTTTTTCTTGAGCCCAGCACTTTTCTTATGCCTACTTCCCGGGCGCGTTTGGCGGCGCCGGCCGTAGACAGATTAATAAAATTGATACAGGCGATCAGCAGCATAAAGATGGCCACCGCGCTGAAAATATAAATGTAACGGATATCGCCCCCAGGTTCAAATTCGGTAGTGGAATTGCCATACAGGTGAATGGCGGTCAATGGCCGCAGCTTAAAACCTAAACTATTGCCTTGGGTACGGAACTGTTCGAGGGTAAGGCCCATGTACTGTTTTATTTGCGGGCCCATATATTTCTCAACCATCCCGGGGAGTTTGGCTTCGAGTTTTTTATGGTCGTAGCCTTTTTGCAATACCGCATAGGTAAAGTAGTTGGAGGTAAGCCAGGTGTCGCCTCTTGCATCAGCATCGGTTGCCATTGAACCAAAGATGTCGAAGTGAAAATGCGAGTTGGTTGGAATTTTATCATACACACCGGTAACGGTGAATGGGGGAGCGTCGCTGTTCTTTGAGAATTTGATCAGCCTGCCCAATGGGTTCCCGTTTCCAAAAAAGCTTTGCGCTACCGCTTTGGAAATAACAAGCGAGTGGGGGGCAAGCAGGGCGGTTCTGGCATTGCCCTGCAGCAGGGGAATGCTGAAGACGTTGAAAAAATTGGAATCAACATACGCCAGGGAATTGCCATCATATTGTTTTTCGCTCACCCATATATGGGGGGCGCCCATGGTGCGGATACGCGTCACTTCCTTTACTTCAGGATAGTCTTTTTGTAGTGTGCGGGCAACCGGCGGCATTACATTGGCTTCATTTATTTTCCCATTGTTAATACTGGCATTGAACTCTATGCGGTAGATGTCGTTTGCTTTGGCATGAAACCGATCATAGCTCAGTTCCTCCTGTACAAACAGCAGTATGATAAAACAAACCGCGATGCCGATCGACAATCCCAGTATATTGATGGCTGAAAAGCTTTTGTTTCGCAAAAAGCTGCGCCAGGCTATCTTGAAGTAATTATTGAACATGCATTCTGCTTTTCAATTATCCCGGTAGTTATTGATGGCGTCGATAATGCTACGGGTTATATTTCTTTGGCATAATCGCCAGCCTTGTATTCATTAACACATTAGCTAATTATCACATGGTTTTTATACCATGATGTTTTCCAAAACGGTTTGACCGTCGAGCATGCGAATAATGCGATGGCTGTAACGGGCATCGTGTTCGCTGTGCGTAACCATGATGATGGTGGTGCCCTGCTCGTTGAGGTCGGTAAGCAGGGTCATCACTTCGTTACCATTGCTTGAGTCGAGGTTACCTGTAGGCTCATCGGCCAGAATAAGTTTGGGATTATTTACCACGGCCCGCGCTACGGCCACACGTTGCTGCTGGCCGCCGCTCAACTGCTGGGGATAGTGGTTACGGCGGTGCATGATCTGCATTTTATCAAGCACCTCCTCCACGCGTTTTTTGCGATCGCCCGATTTTACGCCGGTATAGATCAGCGGTAATTCAACGTTCTCAAAAACGGTGAGTTCATCTATAAGGTTAAAACTCTGGAAAACGAACCCGATATTATGTTTGCGTAATTCGGCGCGTTTGCGTTCATTGAAATTTGCAACCTCGATATTGTTGAAAAGGAAGCTGCCGTTATCGGGATCGTCGAGAAGCCCCAATATATTCAGCAGGGTCGATTTGCCGCAACCTGATGGTCCCATGATCGCAACAAACTCGCCTTCTTTAACATCGATTGAAATTTTATTCAGCGCTACTGTTTCAACCTCTTCCGTGCGATAGATTTTTTCGAGATCCCTGATCTTTATCATGTGATGTATGGTTTGAAGTATATAGTTGGTTAAAATTTATTAAGGTAGTGATGCATGGGCAACAGTTCTGCATCATCGATCATCATGTCCCCAGGTGTGCCACACTTTCCGGGCAACGCTGAAAGTAAGTGTGGCACACCTGCAGGTTGTTTGCCTGCATTACCGGCACAACGACGGCCCTTGCCACATTTGTTGGGCGAGGCAGATAAGCTGCCTGTAAGCAACACGGCCAGTACAATGATGATCTTACCTTTCATGGTTGTTTTTTTTCGTGCATTGTGAAACGTGAATCAGCAAACGTGAAATACTTATACTTATGACTCAAAACTAAATTTTCACTCTAAATATTAAACATTTCCTTGATCAACTTTATCAACTCCATCAACTTGTCAACTCGTTAACTTACTCCTTCTTCAGCACCAGCTCCTGCATATTTCCATAATTCTCATAGCTGCTGGTAACCACTTTGTCGCCCGGTTTCAACCCTTCCAGCACTTCGTAATAATCGGGGTTCTGGCGGTTTAGCTGAATGTCGACCTTGAACGCCGTTTTTCCGTCTTCGCTAACCTTAAAGATCCAGTTGCCGCCGGTTGTTTGGTAAAAACCGCCCTTGGGTACCAGGATGGCTTCGGTTTCATCGCTCAGCGCCAGTAAGATCTGCAGCGTTTGACCGCGACGGATACCCTGTGGCGCTTCACCTACCAGTTCGAGGTCGACCTGGAAACGGCCGCTTACCACCTGCGTGTATACTTTCTTTATCCTGAGTTTGTATTCTTTGTTCACCAGTGTAAACTTACCGGTTAAACCGGTAAAAACATTCGAGATATAATGTTCATCTATATCGGCCCTGATCTTGAAACCGCTGGCCGCATCTATCTGGCCCAGCCGGGTGCCGGCGCTGATGTTCTGGCCGATCTCGGCATCAAAAGACGTGAGTTGTCCGCTAATAGGCGCTTTCACCACCAGGTCGCCCACTTTTTTCTTCATCAGTTCGAGCGCCTTTTTCATGTTCAGGTACGACTGCTCGTTTTGCTGCAACTGTATTTTGTTGGTGGCTGAATCCTGCCGCATAATGTCTTCCGTTAATTTTTTTCGGCGCAGCTGGTACTGGTAGGCGTTATCGGCCTGTTGAAATTCCTGCGAGCCGATGGCTTTTTGCGCATACAGTTTTTTATTCAGGTTGTATAAACGTTCGGCTTCTTTCAGCGCATTGTCAACCTCGGCCAACTGGTTCAGGCGGGCTACGGTATTCTGCTGGGCGTTGTTACGGGCGATCTGCATTTGCGTCAATACATTGAACACGCTGGTTTCCTGGTTGGCAAGGCTCAGCTCGAGGTCGGGGTTACTCAATCGCAAAATGGGTTGTCCTTCCTGCATTATGGCGCCATCTTCTACGAACCGTTGTTCAACGCGACCGCCTTCCTGTGCATCGAGATAAATAGAAGTTTGTGGTAATACGATACCGTTTATTGGAATGGTTACCTGGAAGGGGCCCTTTTTAACTTCACTGATGGTAATGCGCTCTGTATCTACGTTCAACCGGCTTTTTCCGGAGGTAAAATAATAACTTGCCGAAATCAGCAAGGCGATCCCCACAATACCTCCGATGGTGATGATCCGTTTAGAGGTCCATGTCTTTTTTGCGATGACTCTATCCACTGTATAATTTTTTTAATTTGATCCTGTACGGTATGCCAATAACAATATGCCAGAATATAAGCCGGGTGATAACCAGTAAATTAGATCACCAATTGGAGTAACCCTGTTCGCAACCAATACACAAACTGTTCGCTTTTGATACAGTGGGCCGAAACAGCGGTTCTTTCCTAAAAAATTGTTTGCCATGCCTTTGTATTTATGGTATAATTGTAGTTGCGATTGTTGCATCAAACTCCCGAAATTTATACTAAAACTATGTTACTGAAGAATGCTACCATCCTGGTAATCGATGATGACGTTGATGTGTTGACGGCGGTGCGGCTGCTGCTGAAGACCGAAGCAAAAGAAGTAGTAACGGAAAAGAACCCCGAGAACCTGCGGTGGCTGCTTTCGAAACAGCAGTTTGATGTGATCCTGCTCGACATGAACTTCAACAGTTCAATCAATACCGGCAACGAAGGTTTGTTCTGGTTGAAGAAGGTAAAGGAATTCAAATCGGAAGCTGCTGTTATTATGATCACCGCCTATGGCGATATCGACCTTGCGGTTCGTTCGCTGAAAGAAGGGGCTGCCGATTTCGTGGTAAAACCCTGGCACAACGAAAAGCTGATCATTACCATAAAGGATGCATTGAAAAGGAAGGAAGCCAAAAGCGCCACACATACATTCCGCAGCAGTGATTCTATCATCGGCACCGAACTACTGGGCGAATCGGAAGTAATGGCCGATATTTTTTATAAAATAGAAAAGATCGCACCTACCGATGCCAATATTCTGATTCTGGGTGAGAACGGTACCGGGAAGGACCTGATCGCAAAAGCCATTCACCAGCAATCGCTGCGGGCGAAGAAAGCCTATGTAAAAGTGGATGTGGGCGCGCTTACAGAAACCCTTTTCGAAAGCGAACTGTTCGGCCATAAAAAAGGCGCATTTACCGATGCGCGGGAAGACAGGGTAGGGCGGTTTGAAGCGGCGAATGGCGGAACCCTTTTCCTGGATGAGATCGCGAACATCAGTTTGCACCAGCAGGCAAAATTATTGAGTGTTTTACAGAACCGCCAGGTGATCAGGCTGGGAACCAACGACCCGGTGCCGGTTGATATCAGGCTTATTTGCGCTACCAACGTGCCGCTGACCGAACTGGCCAATGAAAGCCGTTTCAGGAAAGACCTGATCTATCGTATCAATACGGTTGAAATAATGGTGCCGCCATTACGGAAACGCGACAGCGATATTGTTTTGCTGGCGAAATATTTCAGCCAGTTGTACAGCAACAAATACCTGAAACCGGTGATGGAGTTTGATGAGAAGGCCATAGAGAAGTTGCTGAGTTATCATTTCCCCGGCAATATCAGGGAATTGCAATACACCATAGAGCGGGCGGTGATCATGTGCGACGGGCATGTGCTGCAGGCCAGTGATCTTATCTTTTCACCGATTGAATCGGGCTCGCCCAGGGAAAAAGAACCCGATGAGCTGAACCTGAGCGCTGTTGAAAAGAACACTATTTTGCATGTTATTGAAAAGCATAATGGCAATATTACAAGGGCGGCGAAGGAACTGGGGTTAACCAGAACGGCGCTGTACCGGAGATTGAGTAAGTATGATATTTAGTTGGATAGTTAACGAGTTGACGAGTTAACAAGTTGACGGGTTGATGGAGGTGATAGAGTTGATAAAGGGGATAAAGAAAATTTTACCGGTTTAGAGGGTGTAAAAGTAGTTTGGAGTCATGAGCATAAGCCTTTCGCGTTTGCCGTTTCACGGCTGCCGGTTAGAAACAAAAAGTTTACTGTTTAAAACATTAGTTTGTTCTACAAAAGATTCGAGTGGCGCATTATATTCCAGGTGTTATTTCTGTTTATAACCCTGGCGGTATCATCGTTCCTGCTGGTGAAAGGCTATTACGTATATATGGCGGTGATAGCGCCGCTGATCATATACATCATTGCAGCAATGTACCGCTTTCAGCGTAAGGCGCATGCCGAGCTGGACCAGTTTGTTGAATCTGTTCATTACCGCGATTTCTCGCGCTACTTCGATGTAAAACATGCACCGCTTGAACTGCAGCCTTTGCGAAAGGGGTTCAATGAGATCAATTCTACCTTCAAGGTGATGAGTAAGGAAAAAGAAACGCAGTTCCAGTACCTGCAAAAAATACTCGAGCTGGTCGATACCGGCATTCTCTCATACCGCGAGCATAATGGCGAAGTGGTTTGGATGAATGAATCGCTGAAACGGATGCTGCATTTGCCGTACCTGAAAACCGTACATTCGCTGGCCCGCCGCGATAACGAGTTGTACCGGCAGGTGACCTTATTGAAACCGGGCGATACAGCCATCGCTACCGCTCATACGGAGAAAAATTCATTTAAATTATTCCTCTCGGCCACGGCATTTCAAACCGATGGCAATAAGTTCAAGCTGATCGCTTTTCAAAATGTAAGCGAAGCGCTTGATGAAACGGAATCAAAAGCCTGGCAAAAGCTGCTGAGCGTAATGACGCATGAGATCATGAATTCCATTGCGCCAATTTCCTCGCTTGCCGAAACGTTGAAATACCGGTTGCAGCAATTTGCCGAACGGCCCGAACTGGAATCCGGTTCTATGGACGATCTGGAGCTGGGCATCGATACCATAAAAAGAAGAAGCGAGGGATTGCTGAAGTTTGCCGAAACCTATCGGAACCTGAACAAGATCACCACGCTGAATTTAAAGAAAATATATGTGCGCGACCTGTTCGAGAACCTGCATCACCTGATGCAGCCGACGCTCGATCAAAAGAACATCGAGCTGGAGATCGTATTGAAAGATCCCGATCTGCAACTGGAAGCCGATACTAACCTGTTAGAGCAGGTGCTGATCAACCTGGTGGTGAATGCCATGGAGGCAGTGAAGGAACGGGAGGAACCGCGGATAATATTATCGGCTTATTATGCCAACAATCATAGAACCGTAATAAAAGTGGCCGATAACGGCACGGGTATGCCCGAAGAGGTGGTCGATAAGATCTTCATTCCGTTCTTCAGTACTAAAAAAAGCGGCAGTGGCATTGGGTTAAGCCTTTGCAAGCAAATTATGATGCTGCACAAAGGCAACATTCAGGTGCAGTCGGTAGAAGGGCAGGGCACTGCGTTTATGATGCAGTTTTAGTTAATGTGATAATGTGGTTATTCGATAATGTGATAATGGAATACATGGCTCACGATTTTCTGAGATGAACTACTGTCTGCAGCGTTATTGTCGCCATCAATGGGTTAATCGAAAACATAATCTTCACTATACTTTAGCTGAACCATTAACCGCAACATATTACATACTCAACGTTACTCTTTTCGCCAGCCAGCTTTCTTTAACCGGCACCAGCCATTTATTTTCCAGCTCATCTTTTGTTTGCACCAGGTTGTTGAAGTAAATAGTATCCGGTGTAATGAAACTATTATTGACGGCGTATTGTAATTGCGCCAGGGGAAGCATTTGCACTTTATCTTTTAGTAAAAAGGCAAGAGTGGTGCGGTCGAACATATTTACTTTGAAAAGTTCTTCAATTTGCTTTATAAGGCGAACTGAGCTATCGGTGCTGCAGCCGCTGACACCGGTGGCGCGTTCATCGGCCATCAGTACTATGAACTGGCCAAAGAACAGGTTGCCATATCCTTTTACAGGGGCGCCATGCGAATTCCAGTTGGCAATGAAATTGTTCAGCAGGTCTTCTATATGTAATGCCTCGCTCAGCATGAATAACCGGCTGCTCTGGTAAACCCAAACTCTCGAATCTGCTGCAAAACCGGCAGGTATCAGTTCTTTGTAATTCTCTGTCATGTTGCAAATTTAGTACAAAACGGTTACTTCATTGTATTACCACGAAAGAGAAAGAATGTTCGAAAACCAGGGAGAATAATATTTGGAACGGGGCAGGAAGATTAGTGCTTCAACAAAATGGTAGCGTATAAACCAAGGATCATTATTACCAGCGTTATGAAAGTGCCCAGTAGCCATTTTTGCATTGAAATGGTATTATCCTTCACTTCATTGCGTAAGGCATGAACATCTTCTTTAGTAGCTAATATTTCAATTTTTGTATTCAACCCGTCTTTTACTTTTACATCAACATAATAGGTAAGGCATTCAGCTTCACTTCTTCCTATCTTCTGCGCCAACACTTCATACAGCTTCGTCAGTGTTACCTTTTCCATTTCATTGATTGTTTCAGTGATTAGTGTACTCAAATATATATATATAAATATAGAATATGACAGGTTTTGATAAAAAAATTAGCAAACGAGTGCTTCAGATCTACTTAAATAAAAAGGTCTACCGTATTGATACACGATAGACCCTGTATAAGAGTATTCTTTTCTCTGACCTGTTACACATTAAACCTGAAGTGCATCACGTCACCGTCTTTCACGATATATTCTTTACCCTCTATACGCAGCTTACCGGCATCGCGGCAGGCCGCTTCTGAACCATAGGTAATATAATCGTTGTACGCGATCACTTCGGCTTTGATAAATCCTTTTTCAAAATCGGTGTGAATAACGCTGGCGGCCTGCGGCGCTTTCCAGCCTTCATGAATTGTCCAGGCACGCACTTCCTGTACACCTGCAGTAAAATAGGTTTGCAGGTTCAGCAGTTTATATGCTGAATGAATGAGGCGGTCCAGTGCAGGTTCGGTCATTTTGTATTCTTCCATGAACATTTGCTTATCGGCAGGATCTTCCATTTCACTGATCTGCGCTTCAATGCTGTTGTTCATTATGATAACCTGTGCATTTTCGTCTTTCACTGCTTCCTGCAGGGCGGCTGAGAATTTATTACCGGTATGCATGCTGGCCTCGTCAACGTTCGCTACGTACAACACCGGTTTTTCGGTGAGCAGGAACAGGTCGGCAATGGCCGGGCGCTCTTCTTTGGTAAATTCCAGCTCCCTGATGCTTTTTCCCTTCTCGAGGTGTTCTTTACAACGTACCAGTACATCGTATTCCACTTTCAGTTTGGGATCGAGCCGGGCCTGTTTTTCAATGCGGCTCAGTTTTTTATCAACGCTCTCGAGGTCTTTCAGCTGCAGTTCTATATCGATGATCTCTTTATCGCCCACAGGGTTGATAGCGCCTTCGTCGCGTAAAATGTTCTCGTCCTCAAAACAGCGGATCACGTGAATGATGGCGTCTACCTCGCGAATATTGCCCAGGAATTTATTACCGAGGCCTTCGCCTTTGCTGGCGCCACGCACCAGGCCCGCAATGTCCACAATTTCAATCTGGGTAGGAACGATACGATCGGGGTGCACCAGCTCTGCCAGTTTTTTCAGCCGGGCATCAGGTACGTCAACCAGCCCCACGTTCGGATCGATGGTACAGAAACGATAGTTGCTTGCCTGCGCCTTGGCGCTGTTGCTCACTGCGTTAAATAAGGTTGATTTCCCTACGTTCGGTAATCCTACTATTCCTGCTTGTAAAGCCATTTTATAAGTTTATTGTTTGTGGTTTATGGTTTGTGGTTATTTCCCCCTTTCGCCCTCGCGATCGGTTGCTTAACCCACGTACCTTTTTATCCTACACGAAACTGGTTTTCGGCGCGCAAAGATAGGGTATTACCGGGTGATAAAATATGGCTGGATTCCTTTATCTTCAGCGCTTAATCTTATTCCCTTATGGCATTAAGTCGTATCTGGAGTGCCTTTATTATTGTTTCTATTTTAGTTGCTGGTATTCAATTCCTCACGAGTGGTCAAAAGCAGGTTTTCAGCTCTATGGTGGTGGGTAAACGGGGCGATTCGGTGCAGGTGAAGGAAATGCCCGTTTCTGCGGCTGAACCTTCCCTGGCAGCGGCCCTCGATACCGCTGGCCGGGTAAAGCAGGGCGACCTCATTTACCGCCGGGAAGGGGATAAGGTGGTGGCCGTAAGGGTACAGGCGGCCAATGGCATTGTTGATACCTGCTGGGACGCGGTTGACCTTTGTCTAAAACTGATCGGAATCCTGGCCCTGTTCATGGGTTTTATGAGCATTGCCGAAAGGGCAGGGGGCATCAACCTGTTGTCGCGGATCATTGGACCGTTCTTCTCAAAACTTTTTCCTGAAGTGCCAAAAGGCCACCCCGCCATGGGGCATATGATCATGAACTTTTCGGCCAATTTACTGGGGCTCGATAATGCAGCCACGCCGTTTGGCCTTAAGGCCATGCAAAGCCTGCAGGAGCTCAACCCCAGCAAAGAAGTGGCTTCCAATGCACAGATCATGTTCCTGTGTTTGCATGCTGCCGGTTTCAACCTCATTCCCGTGAGCGTTATTGCCGTTCGGGCGGCGCAACACGCCAGCGACCCTACCGATGTATTTCTGCCCTGTATGATCGTGACGTTTGTGGGTACTATGGTGGCCATGTTCATCGTATCGTTCAGGCAAAAGATAAACCTGCTGCAGCCGGTTATCGTTATGTGGATCGCCAGTATTTCTGCCGTAGTGGCCCTGCTCGTATGGTACCTCACAACGCTTGACGCTGCCGGCGTGCAGTTCTTTTCGAGCGTGTTGAGCAATGGACTTATCCTGCTGGTGTTCCTGCTGATCGTGCTGGGTGCGGTGTATAAAAAGATCGATGTGTTCGATGCCTTTATTGATGGTGCGAAGAACGGTTTCGAGACCGCCATCCGAATCATTCCTTACCTGGTGGGAATACTGGTGGCGGTGAGCATGCTGCGTACCAGCGGCACCTTCGATGTGATCATGGAAGGCATCCGTAATTTCTTTGCTTTCCTTGGCGCCGATACACGGTTTGTTGACGGACTGCCAACCGCATTGATCCGCCCGTTAAGCGGTGGCGCCGCCCGGGGCATGATGGTGAGCACCATGATGGCGAACGGCCCCGATTCATTCGCCAGCCGCCTTTCCGGCATTTTCCAGGGCGCTTCTGATACCACATTCTATGTTATTGCGGTTTACTTCGGGGCCGTTTCCATAAAAAATACCCGCTATGCCATTGGTTCTATGTTGCTGGCCGACCTGGCGGGCGTTATTACGGCGATCATCCTGGCATATCTTTTCTTTGGTGGTAGTGCTTAATACAGCCGAAAGCCGAAAGCACAAAACGAAAATGAAAGGCTTAACTGGTAAGTTGACCGGTTAACAGGTTACCCCGTTAGCCAGTCAACTAAAACTAATATCTATTTATTGAATAATAACGACAACTGCGCGCGGCGCGTATCGGGCGAAACCAGCCCCAGGTACCCTCTTGCATAAGCTGTATATACCCGCTGGTTGGGAATAGAATAAGTTGAATTGGTGGTAGGGTAGGTAGCCAGCGGTGTTGAACCGGGGGCTGAGCCCGCCAGCCTGATCGCAAACTGGGCACTAGCCCCGGCCGCCAGGCTAAACGTATCGGTTGAGTTCTTAAAACCAATATTTGAAGCCACTTTCGTTGTGCCGTAATACAGGTCCATGGCCGAACCGGGTATCAGGTTTACAAAACTGAATTTCGAGATGCCTGAATCGGGTTTGCTATCGAGGTCGGTCAGTAACAAACTGAAGGTATTGGCAGTGGTATCCGCTACATGTAACGTATAATAGGTTTTCGCCTGTACATTGATCGTTGTCGTATATACGGGAATTGAATCTTCGCCTGAACCGGCTTTGGGCACGCTTAATGAAACGGTATGTTCACCGGGTGAAAGGCTCATGTAATCGGCATTGTTGCTGCCGCCTGTATTCAACCCGCCGCCGGGGAACGGGGTATTGTAGGTAATGTTATTACTTACGCGATCGCCGTCGATCTTTATCTGTACGGCGCCGATGCTGCGGTATGCACAGGCATAATTCAGTTTGAACAGGGCCTGACCGCTGGCCACATCAAAGGGCGCCACCGAAATGGTATTTTTTTTACAGGAGAAAATAACCACTGCACCGGCGATCACCATTCCTGTGAGCATTATATATTTTTTCATCGTACATTATTTAGGTTGATAAACTAGGGTTTGCTGAACCAGCATTCAAGCGTATGATAATCTGATTTGGTACCGCCTAATTTCGTTAATTCGTCGAGGTTCCATACGTATTCCGACTGGTAGTTCGGCCGTACCCGGTAAGCCGGGAATCCCTGCGAAAAAGTAACGGGCAGCAAGTAATCTTTATAAACCGGGGCTGCGGGGTCGGGGTCGTTCGTATAATGAAACCTTCTCAGGTCAACCCAGGTTTCAAGAAAACCCCATCCCCAAAGCGCAATGTATTTCTGATACATAATATCCGTCATGGTAAGGCTGCCGGGATCCTGTTTCACACTGGCGCCGGCAAGGTAACGGTTCCGGTCACCGGCTGAAATAGGATTGGTGTTGTAAATGTTTATTGCACCTCGCAGGGCGCCGTAACTTCTGTTGATGAAATCGAAATGTGCATTGATGCCTTTGAGATACGCATCATGTGCCTTACCGGGTTCTCCTTTCCTCAGGGCAGCTTCTGCCTTTATGAACTGCAGTTCGGCATAGGTCATAACGGGCATCACAGCCTTGTTCCTGAAAAGGTACTTACCGGTAGCGTCATTGAATACACCCGAACTTGGGTTCACATAGGCGCTATCACCCCATGGTGTAACCGTTTTCTTCCTTGCATTCTGCCAGTTGGTAAGGGCAGTACCGGAAGTTGGAGGCTGCCCATTTACAAGGTAGGAGGATGGCGGGTTAAGCGATACGTATTGCTCGCTTTGTCCGGGGTTAATACCATAGTAGCCGCCATTGCCATTGGTGGTATCGGAAGAGGCGCAAAGCATATGCGATATCCGCGGGTCTCTGTTTTCTGCACCCGTATTGCCGGCGAAGATAGAACCGTCGAGCAGGCGGATGATGAAATTGCTCTGTCGCCAGCTGCCCATGTTGTTGCGATACGTGCCCCAGAAATTGGAGTTCTCGTTTTTGGTAGCGTCGAATGGCGTAACAAAATCGTCGTTAACAGAAGTGAATGCGCTGTCGCAGAACCTGATCACCTCATCGGCATTGTACATCCCGGTCTTATTGCTCAGGTGATTATAATTCCGGGCCAGGATGCCATATACGAACTTTTTCCATTTTTTAATATCTCCCCGGTAGGAATAGTCGCCTGTTTTCAGGGTAGTGGCCGGCATGGCCGCTGCCTTATCGAGGTATTGCAAAGCTACCCGGCAAATGGAATCCACGCCTTTGTATACTGTTTCCTGTGAATCGTAGTGGAAATAGTAAGTATCTTCCTGCCAGGCTTCTTTAAATATGATCTCTCCATGCTGGTCGGTAAGCGACTGAAAGGCCCATGCCTGTAATGCATAAGCGGCGCCCACATAATCGTATTGCTCTTTCTGCAGGCTTTTTTCTATAATGTAATTTAAGTTATTACCAAGGCTGTAGTAGGTCATCCACCACATATCGCCCATGTTCGAGCTGCTGAAAATATAACCATGGGAGTCGAACGTGGCATCTGATATACCGGTTGAATAGGAATGAAAGTTGCCCACGTACTTGCTGATGTAACGGCCGTCGCGTTGCAAACCGTACGACATGGCTGCCAGCATAGCGGGGAATACCGATGAGGGAGATGGCTCCTGTACTGTATCGGGATCGGTATTTACATTCAGGTACTTCCGGCAACCGGTACCGGGCGCCAGTGCGGTAACCATTATTATAGCTATAATTAATTTGCTCATTTTCATTGTTCGGTTTTTAGATGTTTAGAAGTTGAGTTTTAACCCTGCATTGAGGCTTCTGGGAGTGGGAACGGCGCCAAAGTCGATGCCGGCTCCGCCATATCCCTTTGTATTGGATGAGTTCAGGCCGTTCACATTGGGGTCAACACCCGAATAATTGGTGATAAGGAATACATCTGTAACCGTGGCATACAGGGAAACCGTTTTGAAGACCTTTTGCCGTTTCATGAGGCCGGCCGGCAACTGGTACCCCAGTGTGATATCCCGCATTCTTAGCCAGTTCACGTTTTCTACGTAATCGGCGTCTGAAATGGAACTGGTGCTGCTGTAATAGGAACTTCTGAAGTAGGGTGTAATGGCAATGGTGTTTACAGTAGGTTTGGCGGTGTTTTCCAAACCATCGGCCAGCACGCCTTTTATTACCCGCGGCTCTTCGCGGTTTTCCGTTCTTTTACTTACGCCCAGGATGGTCATCATCATTTCGTTGGCGTTGAACACATCGCCGCCCTTACGGATGTCGAGGTTGAAAGACAGCGACCAGTTGCGGTAAGAAAGGTTGTTGATAACGCCTATTTTGAAATCGGGCGTGCGGTCGCCGATGGGCGCCCAGCTTTGGTTATGCGTTGTAGGTAAACCGGTAGTAGGGGAGATCAGCAGCTCGCCTTTTTCATTCTTCTGATAGGTGTTGCCCGACAGGTTGCCGAGCGACTGGCCTACACCTACCTGTGAGCGTACGTTTCCGTACAGCCAGGTATCGGAATCATAATAGAAAGGCAGATCGGCAGGCATTTTTTCAATGATGGTACGCGCCTTGTCGAAGTTTACGGTAACATCCCAGCTAAAGTTTTTGGAACGTACCGGGGCTGCGGTCAACTGTATTTCCCAGCCTTCCGCCAGCAGGCTGCCGCCGTTGATCCATTTCAGAATGCCGCCGGTTGCATAGCTCAGGCGGTTGGCTATGATCTGGTTCTTTACCCGGTTCTTGAAGTAAGCCACGTCAATACCTACCCTGTTATTTAAGAACTTTGCCTCACCGCCGATCTCGAAGTTGTTCGAGAATTCAGGGGTAAGGTTGAAGTTGTTCAATGTTACCCCCAGTGCAAAGCCACCACCGGTGGTGTTTTGGGGAGCAAAGGAATAATCGATGATATAAGGGCGCAGCGGCGCTTTTCCGGTGGATGCGTAAGACGCCCGCAGTTTCAGGTAAGAAATTTCTTTCACGGCTTTGATGAAAGGAAGTTCAGAGGCGATAAAGCTACCCGAAACAGACGCATAATTGAAATAAGGCTGCTTGTCTTTGAACCGTGAGGTTAGGGTAGACACACCTTCGGTGGTTCCTGTTACGGAAATGTAGGCCAGGTTATCGTAACCGAAGGTATAACCGCTGAAAAACCGCAGTTTGCGGATTGTGGTTTGCTGCAGGCGGGCATCACGCGACAGGGGGTCGGTATTGTTTATGCTCACAAACTCCGGCTCATAAAAACGTTCGCCGCGTTGTGCGTTCAGGGAAGTATTATTGTTTTCAAAGTAGGTGCCTGCGTACACATCGTTCGAGAACTTGCCGGCAATGGTTTTCCGGTATGAGAGCCGCGCAGTTCCATTCAGGCCCCGGTAAACGTTCTCGAAAGTGCTCAGGTAACCGCCGAGGGTATAGGCAGCTCTCGACTGCGGGTGATAGAACAGCAGCCCCTGGGTAGTGAACTGATCTAACCCGATAATACCGTTGAACGTAAGGCCTTTCAGGATGTTATAGGTAAAATTGGTATTGCCCGTCCACCGGTCGGTATTGTCAATTGCGTAATTCTTGGTGGCTTCCCAGAAGGGGTTATCCACCTCGTCGGTAGCTGTGAGGCCGCGCAGCAGTTTGCGCGAGCCATCGGGGTTCATATAATCGCGAACGTCGGTATCAATAGGGTAGCTTAATAAATTCATGTAAAAGCTGCCCTGGCCTTTTACCGGTTTGCGGTTGGTGCTGTAAATATAAGCCCATGAAGAGGTCACCGTCATTTTTTTGTTCAGCCGGGCGTTGGCCGAAAAGCGTACGTTGGCCCTTTTGTAATTTGTATTGGGAACAATGCCGCTGGCATTGAGGTAACCTATCGACATGCGGTAATTGAAATCTGCGGAACCGGCTTCGAGGCTCAGGTTATGCTGTGTTGAAAACGATCTGTCGAAGAAGTTCTTAAGGTTGTCGAACTTCGGAGTGCCTTTCGCATATTTAGCGCCGAAATACGGAAAGCCCAGCGCATAGGCGGAATTGGCATTGTTGTAGGCCGTATAATCGGTTATACCATTATTACCGCGGTTATAGGTGGTTTGCAATTGCGGGTAACGGTATACTTCCGAGAGGGTGAACGAATTGGTGTAGTTGATCCTGGTTTGCCCGGCCTTTCCTTTTCTGGTAGTGATCACAATGGCGCCGGCGGCGCCATCGGAACCATATTGTGAAGTAGCTTCCGGGCCTTTCAGGATGGTAATACTTTCAATGTCTTCGGGGTTGAGGTCGGCAATGCGATTGGTATAATCCTGGTTACGGTTGGAAAGCGAAAGGGTGCCCGATGAGCCGGTGGCCTGGGAAGCGCCTATAAGGCTTTCCTGTTCAATGGCGCTGTTATCGAGCGGCACGCCATCTACCACAAACAGGGGTTGGTTATTACCGCCTATTGAAACACCGCCCCGCAGCATGATCTGCGCACTGGCGCCGGGTACGCCGGAGGTGGAGGTTACCGTTATGCCGGGCACGCGGCCTGCAAGCGCATTCAGGAAATTATCCCTTCTGGTTTGCGCCACGTCTTCCCCTTTTACGGTAACCGTTTGATAACCGAGTTCCCGTTTGTTACGCTGAATGCCATAACCGGTAACAACAACGTTGTCCATTTCCCTGCTGTTCGAAACAAGCCGGATGTTGACGCTTTTGTCGTCGCCTGCGGTAAATTCCCGGGCTACATACCCCACGTAGGTAAAAATGATCTTCTGGCCTTTGTCGGCCGCAATGGAAAAATAACCGGCCTGGTTGGTTTGTGTTCGTTTGCTGGTTGCCGAATTGGTAACGGTTACACCGGGTAGCGGTTGACCGTCATCGTCTGACAGCACCGTTCCGGAAATTGTTTTTTCCTGTGCCGTTGCATTGAGGCCATAAAAAAGGGATACAACTGCCATAAGCAGTTTGAGGGGAGTTCTCATAACAGTTTTTTTGGTCAATTAATCAGTGATTCATACAGGGCAAAGCAATTCTGGTTCAACCTGGCCAGTTGAAAAAAACGATGCTTATCCG
This sequence comes from uncultured Niastella sp., assembly GCA_966211305.1. Classification (GTDB taxonomy): domain Bacteria; phylum Bacteroidota; class Bacteroidia; order Chitinophagales; family Chitinophagaceae; genus Niastella. Next base: position 12,715 of record CBIHPC010000024.1, on the reverse strand, counting down.
TTTTCATAAGAAAAATGAAGAAGGAAAACTATATCAGCCTACCACATGAGCGAAGCATTTCGTTACTCGTCAACTCGCCAACTCGTGAGTTTGCCAACTTGTCAACCTGTTAACTGGTCAACCCGTCAACTAACCTACAGCACCTGAATGCCCGCATCGATATAGGGCTTCAGTTTCGGGTCGTCGGGTGGCAGTTCGGTGATCAGAACATCTATATGTTGTAAATCGCAAATGTGGATAGGTTGCAGTGTGTTGATCTTTTCGGAAATGGTAAGACAAACCGTTTTGCGGGCCGACTGGATCATCGCTTTTTTCAGTTGCACTACTTCCCAGTCGTTATCGGTGGTGCCATGTTTGAGGTCGATGGCGTTAATGCCCAGCAGGCAGAGATCGGCATTGATCTGTTTTATTTTGGCAATAGCTTCGGCCCCAATGGTTATTTTGGAGCTTTTTGAAATGCGGTCGCCGATCATAATTACGTCTATGGTCGGGTGCTGCATATATTCCAGTATAGCTGGTATGCTGCCCGACATGAATGTGGCTTTTAACTGACGGGGTAGTGCACGCGCCAGTTCAATGATGGTGGTGCCGCCACTGGTAAGCACAAACATGCCGTTTTGTATGAGGGCTGCCGCTTTGTTGGCTATGATCTTTTTATGATCCTGTGAGTATACGTTATCGGTTGGATAATACACTTCGTTGAAGGAATGACTTAGCGCCCCGCCATGCACCTTTATGATCTTGCCTTCATCGGCCAATTCCTGCAGATCCCTGCGGATAGTGTCTTCAGAAACATGTATTTCCTGGCTTAACAGGGAAGAGAGGACCTTATTGTGAAGGTTCACCTGATGTAAAATAAACGCCTGGCGTTCTTTTTTAAGCATATGCAGTTAGTGGGGTTACTTAACCAAATATAACTTATTTGCCGCAGGAATTGGCAGAAAGCAGAATAAAATAACGCAAAATAGGCATGAAATTATCCGCAATAGTGCGCTATTTGCGGCATTGTGCGGAAGATGGTCGCCCTGGCAGGCCTTTAAAATTCGCGGTTGGCGAAAAGTTGAAATATTAATTCGAATCACCATTTAAAGCGGCAAACAGGGCCACTATGTCTTTATCGAGTTCAACGATGCGTTTCTGCAGTTTTATATGTGAATCAAGGAATGCATTGCGGATTTCGCAGAGTTTATCAACCATATCGGTCATATCGCCGAACGCGCCCCTGAAGTCGTCGAAATTTTCATCGAGACTGCAGATATCGATCTCCATGATCTTCCAGTCCTTTATGATGGGGTTGAAGTAATTGTCGTTAAAATCATCAAACAGCAATTCGAGTTTTTCCTGTTGCTGTTCCGTGCCGGAATATTCTTTTTCTGCGGCCATCAATCCGTCGGCATATGCATCGAACGTATGATTGAAGGCATGCAACTGCGTTAGTAACGGCTGTGTATCGTAACATACGCGTTCACTTTCATCGATGCTTTCTATTTCATTTTCCGACAAAGGCCCACCTTCTTCGAGATAATGCAGCATAGGCGTAAGCAGGATGTATTCATTCTGCAGATTATCGAAGATAGCCTGGCATTTCTGAAGTGTTTTGCCGGCCGATGTATAATAGTTAAGTAATCTTTCAATAACCTGTTTGTACTCCTGCGATTGGTTATGCAGCTCCACATATTTTTCAATCCCTTCCTGTTCAAGCGTGCTTAATGGGGCCTCACTCATATAGGTGAGCCTGATATCATGGAAAGGGTGTTCAATGATCGTAGGTTTCATAAGCACCATTTTATATAAAGCTACCAATTATTAAAACAAAATGTTATGCACCGCCGTGATTTGTTGTTTTATTCCTGAAAGGGATTTTTTTTAACGGATGTAAAAAATAACGCGCAGTTTGTTAAACAAATTGGCGGGGATATAAGGCGTAAGGGATAAACATTAAAAACCTATTACGGAATAATGTTCGGTGTACACTAAAGAAAAAGCCTCCCGTTTTACCGGGAGGCGTTTAGTGTTTATTTATCGGTTTGTAATACCGGTGATCATCGTTCGAAATAAATTACCAGCCGGTGTTCTGCATCGATTTTTGTATATCGGCAGGGTATAACAATATCTGGTTGGTTGGTACTGCCGATAAATAATGTTTAGGATCTATAAATACGCGTTGACTGGCGGCTGTATAAGGCATAATATATCCATCGGCATTTAATGTTACACTGCCATTGGCCGGAACTTTGGCGCCGAGGTAAACATTGGGATTTACCTTGCTGTCCATATTCGTTCCTTTTTTCCAACGCATCAGGTCCTGGTAACGGAAACCATCCATCATCAGTTCTACGCGTCTTTCGCGGCGGATCTCCCAAATAAGTGATGAAGGAATATCCGGATCCATTTGAGGGTCGGTAAAACCGGGGTTTACCGTCAATGGTGCTACGCCTGCTCTTGCCCGCAGCTTATTGATGGTATTATCGAGATCTGCTTGCGTAATGGTATATTGTCCCAGGTTGTCGAGTTCTGCAGCTGCTTCTGCATAATTAAGATATACTTCCGATAAATAGAAGAGCGGCGCATCGGTAAGGTTCTGGCCAATGCCTGTTGGAATAGCTTTTACCGCGTTGGTATCGGGCAAAAACTTCGTTACGCGATAACCGGTTGTTGAAGTAAAACTGTTTTTAACATGCCCTTTGTAATAAAGATAGGTGGTGTCTATCGACAGCTTCAATCTCTTATCGCGGTTAGCCAGTACTTTATCGAGATCAGCATCGCCCTGGTACAACGGAGAAACCGAAATGGGCATTCCGTCGCTGCACAAATACGATTCAACCGCCGATCTGTTCAGGCCGCTGATAACGGTGCTGCTGTATAAATAGGCAATGGTAGAGTGGGTGAGGTAGGTTGATTCGTATCTTTTATACAGAAGCACCTCCTTATTGTTACCTAAATTATCAACATTATAAATGCTTTGATAATTCGGGTTAAGCGCATACGGTCTTGCCATTAATGCCTGTGCGGCGCTCTTTGCTTCGTTCAGGAATCGGGCGGCATCGGGCAGGCTAAGTTCTGTATGGTATTTTCGGTATGTGCCTTCGAATAAACAGATCCTTGCTTTCAGCGCCAGCGCTATGTCTTTGTTCACTGTATTGGGCTGATCTGCCTGGCGAATATTGGCAACCGCAAAGTTCAGGTCTTCCAGCACACTATCCATTACCAGTTTGCGCGAATCGCGGGGTTTAAACAGTTGTGCACTGTCTTCCGCTTCTATAGAATGGCCGTACCAGGGCACATCGCCAAATGTTTGCACCAGCCTGAAGTATTGGTAAGCCCTGAAGAAGCGGGCAATCCCTTTCCAGTGATTTTTCGCTTCATCGTTCATTGTTTCTATACCGTCAATGCGCTCGAGCATGATATTGGCCTTTCTTACGTAAGTGAACGACCAGTCGTTATTGGTTGCCGCTGTGGCCTGCGGGTATTGGGTAAAGTTTTGCGGGCACTGGTCATCGTTGAACGTGGTAAAGTAGAAATCACCGTTGGTGCTGCTGCCGTTACCAAAACCGGCAAACATATTATAGAACTCCCAGTTGTAGGTGCGTACATTGTTCTCATTCTTCCAATACGCAGGATCCGACAGCGAATCGGGGTTCGATACATCGATATACTTTTTACAGGATGTACCCGCGAGTAGCAGAAACAGGTACAGTAATGATTTATTAAATTTCATATAAAGAAATTATAATTTTTAGTTAGAAGGTTAGTAGGTGATCTGGATACCAATCGAGTACTGGCGGTTGAAGGGGAATGTTCTTCCCGTAAAACCGCTCAGGCCTGCATCGGTGATCTCCGGATCGAGCGGCGCACCAACATTCGAGATCTCAGCCAGGTTCTGTCCGCTTACGTAAAACCGTAGTTTCTGGATCCTGTATTTGCTCAACAGGTTGTTGGGCATGCTATAACCCAGCGAAACGTTCTTTAACCGGCAATAGGCCAGGTTCATCAGGTATTTCGATTGGGGATAGAAGTTATTGCTGCCTGCAGATAAACCGGCAATGGCGCCGCCACCGTTGTTGGGGTAGGGTACAGGATAGCGGGCATCTGTATTGTCAGGTGTCCAGAAATCCATTTGATTGGCATACAGGATATCGAGGCTCTGGTACATGGGCAGTACGGTATTGCCGATACCCCACCACTGGCGTTTGCCAACACCCTGAATAAAGATATCTACATCAAAGTTCCTCCAGCTTCCGCCGATGCGGGCATTGTAAAGATAACGGGGCTGGGTATTGCCTATCACTTTCAGATCGCCATGATCGCTGAGCGTCATTTTTCCGCCATCGATCTTCTTGTCGTCATTCAGGTCTTTGTATTTGATATCGCCGGCGCCGAACCTGAAGTTGCCGGCCTGCAACAGGGTTTGTGAAGGCGATGCGGCTACATCGGCTGCCGATTCAAAATAACGGTCTGTTTCAAAACCCCAGATCTCGCCATAGGTCTTACCTACGTAATTGGAGGTATTGACGATCGACATGTTGGGGTTCTCCCATTTGGTAAATACGGTTTTATAATCGCTGAAGCCAAGGGTACCATACAGCGCAATGTCCTTTCCGATATTATAATTCGCGTCGATGCTTATTTCATAACCACGGGCGCGAAAGTTACCGGCATTGATCTTTGGAGCGCCAACGCCGAAGGTTGACGGCATAGAGGCGCCCTGGATCATTCCTTTTGTATTGCGTTCGAACCAGTCGAAGCTGATGCCGATGTGATTATCGAGGATGCGGGCATCGATACCGATATCGAGGGTATTCACCCGTTCCCATTTCAAAGATCTGGGTACAGAGATAGGCTGCCCTACAGTTTGTGCATAGGTTCCCGTGCTGGTAAGCCAGTTAGCCTGTGAACCCGACATAATACGCTGGTAAATGCTTTGTCCGTTTGCGCCGCTTACATCCTGGTTGCCCAGTTCGCCATAAGACGCACGGATCTTAAGATCGCTTACATATGCTCTGGCGAAATCCATGAATTCTTCCTGGCTTATGCGGTAACCGGCACTTACAGAAGGGAAGAAGGCCCAGCGGTCCTGCGGCGGAAACAGGGATGAACCATCATAGCGGCCATTCAGTTCCAGCAGGTATTTTTCTTTATAGTCGTAGTTGATACGGCCAAAATAACCGGCAAAGGCTTTTTTACCATGGCCAAGCGTGCTCCAGCCTTTTGGAACGCCCGAGCCGGTACCGCCGCCGGTAAAGTCGCCATAAGCGGTGCCAAATTCTGCCTGTGCCGGATCGAGTAAGCCCCTGCGGGTAACATAATAGTTGATGTTTTCATTGTCTTCCGCATTAAAACCTGCGATCACTTTTACATTATGATCGCCAAATTTATCGATGTAAGTAGCGAAAGAGTTGATGGTGTTCACCTTCATACGGCCGGTAGTGTAGGTGAGCGAGTTTTGCGCGGCCGTGGAAATATCGGCGAGGTTAAGGGCGCCGGCCGTCCAGTAATCCCATGCGATGACCGGCCCGCCACTTTCTTTACGCAACAGGTTATCGCGGCCGATGGTATAATCGGTTCTGATGCTTAATTTTTTGCTGAGCCTGATAGTGGCGCCGAGATCTATACGTTGATAGTTGCTGGTGAGGTTACCTTTACTGGCGCCATTGAGGTAAGCTGAGGTCGTTCTGAAATATTTACCCTGGTAAGTGCCATAGGGAAAATAAGAACCCCAGCGCCAGAAATAATGCCAGTAGTTCTGGTATTCATACGGAAATTCATACTCGAAGTTGCGGTACAGGGTTTTAGCGCTTACATCGAGCCAGTCGGTTACCGTAGCGGTAATACCGGCGGTAACGTTGTACTTTTTCACTGCATCGGGGTTCATCTTCATGATACCGCCATCATAGCTGTAACCTGATGACAGGTAGTAGGCAATTTTATCGCTGCCACCGGCAATGTTCAGGTTATGCAGTTGTGAGAAAGTGTATTTTTCCAGCATCTCTTTTTTGGGGTCCCATACTTTGTAGAAGTAGGTGCGGCCGTCGGCTTCAACATTCCAGTCTTCGCCTTTCACCATCTCATGACCGTTTTTGCCGGCGTAATTTTTCTTCCAGTTAATAATTCCTTCTTTCAATTTCAGCAGCCGCATCCCAAATGTTTCCGGAGTAGAGGTGCCTGCTCTTACGCCTGCATCGTGCAACGCCTGCAACTCAAATTCGGGGTCGGCAAAGTCGGGCAGAATGGTGGGTTTGTTCCAACTGAAGTTATTGGTATAGGAAATAGTGGCCTTTTGATTTTTGCGGCCCGATTTGGTTTTGATCAGTACAACGCCAAAGGCTGCACGCGCACCATAGATGGAAGCGGATGCGGCGTCTTTCAAAACCGAAATGCTTTCAATGTCCTGCGGGTTGATGATCGAAAGATCGTCTGTTTGTACGTTATCAACCAATATCAGCGGGCGGCTGTTACCATTTATTGAACCAAGGCCGCGAATGGTTACACTGGCGCCGGCGGTTAAACCACCGTTACCATATTGAATGGTGAGGCCCGGAACAATACCCTGCAACGCTCTTGTAGGATCGTTCAGTGGTTTGCTGCCAAAGGTTTTGTTTACATCAACGGTGGCAATCGCGCCTGTAAGATTTACTTTTTTCTGGGTGCCATAGGCAACCACTACTACCTGGTCTAATGATGAGGATGTTTCCAGTTCTACTTTATACGAAGTGGTACCGGAAACAAGCGCAATGCGTTGTGCTTTGAAACCGGTATGCGATACTTCGATGAACTGGTCGGCGCCTGACAGTTCAAGCGTGAATTTTCCATCGATACCGGTAATGGCGGCTTTTTTGCTTTTATCGGTGATCACATTAGCGCCGGGAACAGGGGTGTGGTTTGTTTTGTCGTAAACCTCCCCGCTTATGGTTTGTGCAAAGGCAGCATTGAGAAAACTGCTGCATAGGACAAACAGTGCAAGGAAAAAGGCTCTTCTCATAACGTTTTTTTTAATTAGTTAACAGGAAAGTGCGTGTGCCCGGTAAAGGCACAGGTTGTTCAGGGATGCAGAACGGGTGTTTTGGTTTTGTTTTTTTCAATCAGTTATAATACCTGTATGCCGGCATCGACGTACGGTTTCAGGATTGGCGCATCGGGTGGTAGTTCGGTGATCAGGATGTCGATGTCGGGTATGTTGCAAATGTGGATCGGTTGCAGGGTGTTGATCTTTTCAGAGATGGTGCAGCACACGACCTTGCGCGATGAATCGATCATGATCTTTTTGAGCTGCGCTATTTCCCAGTCGTTTTCGGTTGTACCGCGTTTTATATCTATGGCGTTGATGCCTAGGAAGCAGAGATCGGCGTTGATGTTTTTGATCTTGGCGATGGCTTCGGCGCCAATAGTGATCTTGGCATTTTTAGACACCCGGTCTCCGATCATGATCACTTCAATATTGGGGTGCATCATGTATTCGAGAATGGCGGGAATGCTGCCTGAAATAAAGGTGGCTCTTAATGAGGGTGGCAGTGCCCGCGCCATTTCAATAATGGTAGTACCGCCGCTGGTAAGTACAAACATGCCGTTTTCAATAAGCGCGGCTGCTTTTTCGCCAATTATCCGTTTCTGGTCCTGTGAATACACGCTTAAACCGGAGTAGGTTACATCGTTGAAGGAGTGCGACAGGGCGCCTCCATGCACTTTTATGAGTTTGCCTTCTTCAGAAAGCTCCTGCAGGTCGCGGCGGATGGTATCTTCCGATACCCTGATCTCGTGGCTCAGCAGGGAGGAGAGTACTTTGTTGTGCAGGTTCACCTGGTGCAGGATATATGCCTGACGTTCTTTTTTCAGCATACGTGTTAGGTTGGTTTCAGGTCAAATATAAAGGGAAATGTAGCACAAATACGCAGAAACATGATTAAATATGGATAAAATAAGCAAAATATAGCGATAAATAAGGGCCGATATAACCTTATTTGCAGCTTTATGCGTTAATATATTATGTAGGATGTATAATTGGGGCTGGATAAGAAAGAAGATGCATGGGGTAATTTGATAATGTGATAATTTGATTAATGTGATAATGAAATACAAAAGGATCAACCCGGCTGCAGGTGATCCTTTTGTAGTTTGTGGAAACAATATTGGTAGTAGCTGTATTCGCTCGTTGCCTTGTTGCCTCGTTGCCTCGTTGCCTTTTTTGCCTTTACTTCAACGCAAACCGGATGGTCAGCGCAAATGCATCGGGAATAAAATTAATATCGGGAATAATGTCCAGCTCAGGTTTCCAGTCGAGCGAAAGGTTTACCGGCGCATTGGTGAATTTATAATCCAGGCCTACGATACCGGTAGGGCCAAGGTACGTGTCACTATCCTGAAAACCCACATATACGCCACCGCCATAATACCAGCTTAGTCCCGGTGTATTGAACTTGTTGTGTATTTCAATCAATGCGCCAATACCGAAACGGTTACCCCAGGCAACCAGGCCTTCAATGGCTGTTTTATCGGTAGCAAAGAACTTACCCGAAATGGCACTGCTTAAAGTGGGAGAGGAGTTGCTGAGCCGCACACCCGCTGCAAACCGGTAATCCTGTGCCGCAGCACGCTGGCAAAATAAAATGCTCAACAATATAACGGGCAGGGCTATGGAGATCTTTTTCATCTGAAAATATTTATTGGTTTTTGCCAGATGGAACTTACCATGGAAAAATTTTCATTTACATATCTGTTATAATGAAAATTTTAACACGGCCGTTTCATTAAAAACAATTTTTGATTTTCAATGAGTAAATACAATCTCTACAATCAGCTACCAATGCCGGTTGAAAGCCGGTGAACGGGCAATGGTGAATAGACGACAGCGGGCCTTGCGGGTAAATTCAAAGCGCACTGGTTTATACCATGCACATCCTAACCGTTATTAGCTGGTGTATTGATCAATGGTTGTAAGCTAAAAACGAAAATAATGCCAAAGGTATTGATTAACTGTCCGTTAAAACGGTGTAACGCTATTTTAACTAATAATTATTCAGGCTCGTAAGCATTCTCCATTCTTTTAAGAAAAGATTTAAACTGTGTATTCACTTTGCTGGCCGAGTAGGTTGCTTCCCAGTTTACGCCGCTCAGGTCAATAGCTGTTTCCAATGATACACTGCCTGGTTTATAACCGCCGGCGATGCCAAGGTAACCGGCAGGTTCATCATCTTCCAGCATCACGCGGTACAGATAAAATGTATAGGTTTTGCCTTTGTAAGCGGCCGTTTTTTTAGTGAGGAAACTGATCTTTTTTACGTCATAATCATCGGCGGCAATTTCATGAACAGCGGCTTCTGCAAAGGCCGGTTGTGTTGCATATTGTTTTGGGAACATGGCTGTTTTTTTCAACTCTTTAAGCGACCGGTAGAAGTAGCTTCTCATCTGCCTGTCTGCGGCAAGTTTCAGGAGCTCGCCGGCCGGAACCTGCTGTTTGTTTTTTATGAGTTGTATAACGGCCTCTCTTTTTATATACAGGTCTTTTACCGCCAGGTAACTTTTCAATACCGCATTCCCGGCCGTTGTATTGAAACTGGCTGTCAATTTCAGCAGTTCGTTGATGTGCCAGGGTGTTACCTCTTCTTTTTTTACCGCGGGCAGTAATTTTTTGGCGTTTACGATATAATCGTTTTGTAAAGGCGCCAGTTGTACTTTATTTATATAACCGCTGTCGCGCAGGTTATTGATAGTTTCAGCTACCTGCATACAATGCGCACTGTCTTTGGCCAGTTTCTGCAGCGTATTGAATATGGTGACCGTCAATGCAAGGCTGTCGTTAAACGATTGTATACACTGGTAATCGATTTCCTTTTTCGGTGCACCGTACTGGTCAATCAACCGGGCGAGGGTATTATAGCTTTCCCCGGTTTTAAATCCGGCCAGGGTTGCCAGCGCTGTGTTCCGTTTGTCATCGTTTAATCCGGTGAGCGATGCATACTTTTCTTTTATGTATGAAATGGTAGAAGGGTCTTTCAGGGCGGCCAGTTTCATGCCCAAACGCATATTCACATAATTATGATCCAAAATTCCCTCCAGGTTATCGTACTGTTTGAACAGGGCCTCATTTAGCTGCGAAACATCCTCTTTGCAGAATTCAATGCTCATAAGGGAATAGGCGGCATCAACCCGCGTTGCCGAATCGGGGCTGCTCAGGTCCTGCAGCAACAGGGTGGTTTTTGACTTAGTTATAAAATCGGGCTGTTGCTGCGAAGTGTTGATGCGAAAGCTGTTCAGGAATTCGGTTGCATTGTAGCTATGAACGAAGTTGCTGTCACCTATGACCATTACCTGCATCACTTTATCATCGTGCAGGATCAGCCGCATTCTTTTATAAGCCACATCTTCTTTCGTCAACAGTTCGAGGGCCGGCTGATCGTTGTAACGGATACTGGTTTTACTTATAAGTTTATTGCTGCCTGTAAAGCGGCTTGCCGTATTCGCCCAGAACAGGCTGTCATTTTTAAACCAGGTGTATTTCCCCAATGTGTCGGGCATAATATAGTAGGAACTGGCCGTTGTAGTATCGAATGAATAAGAATAGGAGCTCGATTCGGAATACCATGTCCTGAACGGGCCAGGCACGCGGGCCGAGAACAGCGAATCGCCCGTTGTATATACTTTCCAGGGCAATGCGGCGGGAGCGATGATCCGCAGCGAACTGAAGATCTTCCGGGTTTCGCGTTTTTGCATTTGTGCCGAATCGCTTATTACCAGCAGTACGACATTGCGATTGTTCAGGATCACCGACAGGGCCTGCATATAAATACCGGGTTGTTCTGAATTGGCCCCTTTCAGCATAATGGCGTTGTAGCCCTGTATGTTTAAGCTGTCGACTTTCAGGTTGGGGTATTGCGAGTGGAGGCTTCTTACCAGCCCCTGTTGAATAGTTGAATCGCTGCTGAGGTAGTGACCGGGGTAAATATCTTTCGAAAATAACATTACATACCGCCCGTTCAACATATCCACGCCGGCGAAGGCGCTGATGTGCCAGCCATCGCTGTCGACGCTTAGTTTTTTATTATAAGTGAGTTTGGCCGGGGTAATGACACTTATTCCCATTACCGAATCGGTAAATGCCTGGTCGCCTTCGGCCACCAGTTGTTTTTTTGTAATGGTAAATGATTTGAAAAAGCGTTCGGCATCTTCTGAAGTGAGCATTTCTTTTTTAACCGCATTCATAAATGCCACATAGGCTATGTTATCATGCAGGAATGCCTGCATGCGGATCTTTTGCCCCATAAGGGTATGAATGTATTCTTTGCCTTCGATGCCGCCGTTGTTCACATTCTTTGCAGGGATCTTCCCCGTTGTATGGAACATGCGTTGGGCCAGTTCCTGTAACATGCTGTCCTTGTTTACGTTCGAACGCGGACTGACAACCGACATGGTGCAGTAGTTCGACAGGGTAAAAATATCGAACAGGAATTTTACATCTATAAAGCCAAAGAGCTTGAGGTCGATGGCATTTCCGGGCATCGATACTTTGTACAGTCCCTGTTTGTCTTCACTTTCGGTCCAGGGCAGTTTTACTTCTTTAAAAGTATAACTGGCGGCATCGATCTTTTGGGAAGCGTAAACCGGTTCTACCGTAAAACCGCGTGCGCGTAACAGGTGTATTACGCCGCTGTCGCCGGGCAGGTGGGCGGCGCCAACGGCTACGAACATGGTACGCAGGGCGGTAAGGCTGTCGATACGCCGCGCCATTTTTACATTGCGTTTTATCAGCAACAGGTCGTTGTATTCGGCCGACTGGTTAGCGGTTATGCTTTCAATGCCGGTAAGGTCCTGGTTAACATACATGTTGATCATACGCTCTACCATGTTGTTGGCAGATCTTTTTATGATGGACGTATCGTTGGCCAGCAGCATGTCGATATCGGTTTTGTCAACCAGATCATCTAACAGCCCTGCCTGATCGGTAATATCTTCCACACCGCCCACCCATTTGCCCTGGCGGCGGGCGATATTATACAGGTAAGCATCGAGGAAGGTGGCCATTTCGCCTTTCTCAAGGTAATCGGCCATCCATTTGTTCTTTTCTGCTACAATGTCGCGGGTGGTTATTTCAGCCGCCGGCTTTTTAAATTTTTTTGCCAGGGCGGTACTGTATTTTTTAAAGTCGTTTTCGTCAAGGAGCTCGTTCAACGGTGCGCCTTCGGCTTCATTGATGGCTTTATTGATATACCAGGCGCCCATTTCATCGGGATTTATCTCCATGGCAAATCCTTCGGTTCTTTCAATAGCATTGAAAACCGAATCGCCCAGTTTGAACAATCGTTTATCGGTGAGGTGAATGGTGCCGAAAAGATAGGAGGGGTGTTTGAGCCCTTTACCTGAAATGCGCCATAACAGGCTTTTGGGATAGCTTTGCTGGCCGTAGGTGCAGGTAGCTACAATGCAAAATGCCAGAAGGCAAAATGCGTATCGAATGGGGTACATAAGAAGGGGTTTACAAATGTGTTTTGGTTAATTTTTTTGGTTTGTCCCTACTGCTGGCCTTTTGTTGTTTCGCTATCCTCGTCGGTCTTTATTACTGGTTTTACGTCTTCGAACAGTTCAAACTTTGTTTTGGGCCGTTTATCTTCGAGCCATCTGAAGTTGCGGAGAAATTTATTTTCTTCAGTGGCCTGCCGCACCGGGTATAAGGTACCGGTCACTTCGCTGATGAAGACTACTTTGTTCAGTTCTTTATTTTTGAAAC
>CBIHPC010000023.1:0-53104 GCA_966211305.1 uncultured Niastella sp. | reverse complement strand
CCGGAGGGGAGGCTGCACTAATCAAATACCATTAACCATTAAACCTTATCCTATGCCTCTAAGTTAAGAAATAATTGAATACGCGTCAATATTTTATTAGAATTAATTAAAAACTAAATCCATGTCAAGTTTTGACTAATTGTTGAAAAATTTTGTCTGATTCTTTTAGTCAATTCAACATCAGATTAACGCTCTTAAATGGCCGTCACAACTCACTTTCAGCCAACATTGCATGATTTTGCGACTTACCGGTCATCACAGCCGCTCCTTGTTTCTGGGTATTCCTCGTCCTGCGCTTAAGATCAACGTTCTCAGCGCCCACCCCAGGGAGCCCCTTTGCCTATTGCCAATTGATTCCCTTACCTTTGCCCCTCATCAAAACAGCGGCAGTTGGCCGCATGCCCGATGCATCCAAAAGATTTATCAGTTCACGATTTTACCTATGAGCTGCCGGAGCAAAAGATTGCCCGGTACCCACTCCCCGAAAGAGACAGCTCCCGCCTTCTTATTTATAAAGACGGGGCCATACAGGAAGACATTTACCGGAATATTCCTCAACATGTAGCTGCCGGTTCCCTCTTTATTTTCAATAATACCAGGGTAGTTGCCGCCCGCCTGCTCTTCCAAAAGCCAACCGGCGCGGTAGTGGAAATATTTTGCCTGGAACCGCCTCCGCAATATGCCGACATGACCACCGCCATGAGCCAAAAAGGCCGGGTCACCTGGGTATGCCTTATCGGCGGCGCTTCCAAATGGAAACCCGGACAAATTCTTGAAAAACGAATGGCCTGGAATGACGAGGAAATTGTTTTGCAGGCCCGCTACCTTGGTAAGGAAAAAGACAGCTTTTCCATTGAACTGTCATGGACACCGGCTTCGCTCACCTTTGCCGAGGTATTACATGTGGCAGGTAATATTCCGCTTCCTCCCTATATAAAACGCACAGTTGAACAAACCGATAGCGAACGCTATCAAACCATTTATGCCAATGCTGAAGGATCGGTAGCCGCTCCCACGGCCGGTTTGCATTTTACCGATGCGGTTTTTAACGCATTCGATCAAAAACAGGTCCACCGCGAATATGTAACCCTGCATGTTGGCGCCGGCACTTTTAAACCGGTGAAAAGCGAAACCATGAGCGGGCATCCTATGCATGCGGAGTTCATCGATGTATCTATCGACACCATTAACTGCATATTGAATTACCTCGATAAACAGATCACTGTGGTAGGCACCACATCATTAAGAACGGTGGAAAGCCTGTACTGGCTGGGAGTAAAAGCAACGCGGCAACCTGACTGCCCGCCGGAAGAACTGGTAGTACATCAGTGGGACCCATATGAATTGAACGGCGATCCGGTACCGGCCAACACCGCGCTCGAAAATTTACTGAATTACTTACAGCAACATCAGCTCGACCGCATTATTACCAAAACATCGTTGCTGATTGCGCCGGGTTATACGTTTCGCATACCCAATGCGCTGGTAACAAATTTTCACCAGCCGCAATCAACGCTGCTCTTACTGGTAGCCGCATTTGTTGGGGCCGACTGGCGGAAACTGTATACGTATGCGTTAGAGAACGATTTTCGCTTTCTTAGTTATGGCGATGGCTGCCTGTTGTTTCGGCGCTAACCCTTTCTTTAAATAATGGAATTTCGAGGGTGAAGGCCGAACCTTTGCCAAGCACGCTATCAACCTTGATCTTGCCGTCATGGGCATCAACTACGGTTTTCACATAACTTAAGCCAAGACCAAACCCTTTTACATTATGAATATTACCCGTATGGGCGCGATAGAACTTTTCGAAGATGCGCCGAACCGTTTCTTTGCTCATACCAATACCATTATCTTCAATACGTATTCCTATTGCATGACTGGTATTATATGTGGCAATTTTTATTAACAGGTTCTCTTTAGAATATTTAACGGCATTATCGACCAGGTTCGAGATCAGGTTGCGGAAGTGCACCTGGTCGGCTTCAATGAAATCGAACCTGGCATCGAGGCTTAATTCGGCACGGGCACCTTTCTCCTGCAACTGCAGTTGATAATTATCCATGATCTCATGAATGAGATTATGTACATGCAACGGCACCCGGTTGAGCGTAATTTCCTGACGGTCCATAACAGCAGCCTGCAGAATGGTTTCCACATGCTTGTTCATCCGTTTGTTCTCTTCCTTGATAATACTGCTGAAGTAGTTCATTTTCTCGCGGTCCTGCGCCACTTTATCATTACGCAATGCATCTACTGCCAGCGAAATGGTAGCAAGGGGCGTTTTGAACTCATGCGTCATATTATTGATGAAGTCGTTCTTTATTTCACTCAGCTTTTTCTGACGTAACAACGCATTCACCGTAATATAAAAAGCGGTAATGATCATAAGGGTGAAGAAAACGGCGCCAATGATCATCCAGCGCATATCGCTAAGCACTATTCTTTTCACATTGGGCACAATCACCGTCATTATTTCTTCGGGTACAATGTTCTCGAGGTCGCTGCCACTGGGCGGTTGCAACAGGTAGTAAAACCCAAGGTTACGATCGCCGACGGTATCTTCAACCTGTGTTAAAAAACCTCTTGATTTAATTTCATAAGAAAGCAAATTCAGGTTGGAAGTAATGGCAAATTCAAATTTCACATTGTGTAAACCCTGTTCTTCAAAGGCTTTGTTCAGCTTTTCGGCCACTTCCTGTTCGGTAAACTTTTGGGCAATGGTAGGCGGGTTCATCAGTTCCATCTTGAACTGTTCTGCCGGCCAGCTGAAATCGGGTCGCGTACGGTAACGTTTAAGAGAAGGCAGCGAACCTTTCTGCTCCATCAGGGCCGTGCCTACGATGTGCATACCACGTTCAATCTTACCTTTCAATTCTTCATTCTTGTTCAACAGCATGGTTCGTAACCAGCTGTACTGTACATATATGGTCCCTACCAGCGATAAGCTGATCAGCACAATAATAACAGGAAAAATTTTCCTTAACTGCAATTTATATGGTTTTATTAACGCCGCTGTTGTCATTATCTACCGGTTACCGTTTACTGCTACACTCCTTCCTGTTGTGGGAAAGAACAACATCCTCATAGCAGATAATTTTAACCGGCAAATTTAATAAACGAATTTAGTCCCCCCTATGGTACCGAATTCATATGCGATCCTTTAACTTAGATTTACCAAGTTGCACCGCCAAAGCGGGACGCTAACTTAGAAAACTTTTATTGAATCGCTAATTTTTTTGAACAATCATTTTGGTTAGTCGTTTTATGTACTAATTTAGAAATATGGTAAATCCAGGACCAGGCATATTACTTATAGCTGAGCCTTTTTTAAAGGACCCGAATTTCAGCCGAACAGTAGTTTTCTTATGTGATCACCAGGACGAGGGCAGCTTTGGTTTTGTTTTAAACCGGGTTTTTGGCCACACCCTCAATGAGCTGATGAACGACCTGGACGAACTTAAACTTCCTGTTTTCTATGGCGGACCGGTTCAAATGGATACCATACATTTCCTGCATCAATACCCCGATCTGATCCCAGGCAGTTACGAAGTGCTGGATGGCATATACTGGGGCGGCGATTTTGAAACCGCCATTACCCTCATAAAAGCCGGTTCTATCGATACCACAAAGATCCGCTTTTTTATTGGCTACTCCGGCTGGGGCAGCGGTCAGTTGAATGATGAACTGAAAGAAAAATCATGGCTTACCGCCCAGGCGACCCGAAAGCTGGTATTCCACCGCAAGGCCGATGAAATATGGAAAGAATCGCTCAAACACCTTGGCGGCGACTATGAAATGATGGCCAATTTCCCCGTTGACCCGCAGCTGAATTAGGTGAATGGTCAATGGTGAATTGGTTTCCGAAATTTCAGAATGCATACTTAATTTATGCCTCACTTACGGCATAAGTTCTTAATTGCTCATTTTACAACTGATTTTCTGAACCGTCTTTACTGGCAATTTACCGACAATAGATCATTAAGTATAATTTTCTGGAAACAGTTGGCTTATGGCAAAAAAAACCCGCCATATCGCAGGCGGGCTATGAATTCATGAGGTTTATTCATCATTGACCTGGATTACCGTATCGGAAACTTCACCCCAATACCTGCTCCCCAGTTATTTAAATTATCAACCCCATCCTGGTTATAGGGCATGTAGTTATAGGCGCCAAAAAGATGGATCCCTGCGGGTCCCTGGGGTCTGAATGGAATGAACAGGCCGGCTTCTGGCCTTGCGGCAAATTTGAAGCTCGACTTGCTGTTCTCAAATTCACCCAGCCACTGATCGTACACTATAATATTTCCACCAAGGCCCAGCCCCACATAGGGTTGCACCGCTTTGCCCGGCAAAAAACGGTATTGCGCCTGGGCCAGCACCGGAATGGTTTGAATTGAATTGGTCAGCACTGCCGACACTTCCCCCCCTTCTTCGAGCTTGTACACGGCACGGGGAAATTTTTGATAGAAATCCTGGAAACCAAAACCCAAACCTACCGATAACTTATTGGTAGTGTTATACATTATGTTAGCCGTCCAGCCACGGGACGAGGTTTTATCAACCAAATCGCTCCTGAACGATCCGGCCGGTATTCCTACGGCATAGTTTATATCGAGCTGTAATACCCGCTCCTGCGATTTGGCGGTAAAGGGTACAGCGGTCAAAAGCAACAAACTGACTATCAATAACCTGCCCATACTCAACTTCGTATTCATATCTGTAAGCTTTTAATTGATCGTTAATGAAAATTAGTTCGATGTCGAAAAATAGGTACTCTGATCAAAGAGCGCCTTTACCCCGTTTCCGGCGGTTTGTACGTTGAACACACTTGAGCCTCTTACAAGGCCGTTCCACACACTGCTTATCCTGTTGGTTTGTTTGGCGTCGCGTAAATTAAAGATGTCGATCGACATAGCGCCTTCCGTTATGGAATACGTGCCCACGAAGTATGAGGGGAAATAATATCCATAACCGCCATACCCCCAATAAAAAGGATCCCAGTAAGAGCCGTAAAAGGGATCCCAGTAAGCGCCATAATCAAACAACCCGGTTGAAGTATTGTAAATACGGCTGATGTTGACGCCAAGGTCGGGGTCCTGGTCCCGGCCCACCAGCGTGTAGCCACGTTGCACTAACTGGTCTTTTACCGCATTAATATAGGCGGCATCCACATCGGTACGCACTTTTCCTTCCAACTGGTTATTGCTGATAACGGCTACCGAATCGGCGATGCTGAACGTTCGGAACGTTCCAAAATTTACCGAATCGGAGTGTTTGGTGATGTAAATGAGTCCTTCGTCTCCTTCAAGGTTTTTAACGGGATCTTTTCTACAACCGGTCATGGCCAGTACACCCGTTGTTACTAACGCTGCAATTACTATTCTCTTCATAATTAACTGGTTTTAACGTCCTGATTATAAAAATGAAACAAAGCCAATGCCTGAATGTTTGCAATTCGCATTCCTTAACAGTGCGCTAACATGTTATAAACTGTCGACGCGCCCCTTAGATGCCGCAGCCGGTACATGGTTTAATTAAAACTTCGTTAATCCCCTGCAGGTTTTATTCTGTACGTGTGATCCACCTCTTTGTTACCTCCCATCCTAGGGTCATCCTAGGGTCATCTTAGGGTCATCCTGGGGTTTTCCTGGGGTTTGAACCCTAAGATGACCCTAAGAAAACCCTAGGTATACGCTAGAATGACCTTAAGATGAAAGGTGGATGTGTGGGAAATGTGTGTTGCGCGAGCCACCACGTTGCCTTGCTGCCTGATTGCCTTGCTGCCTGGTTGCCTTGTTGCCTTTATACCTTGTTGCCTCGTTGCCTTTCCATTAAATTTGCCACATAAAAGGAACTGCCGACATATTAGCCAATCCCATTGAGTATCTGAAAGGTGTGGGGCCGCAGCGGGCCGACCTGCTCAAAAAAGAGCTGAACATATACACCTTCAAAGACCTGCTCGAACTGGTGCCCTACCGCCACATTGATAAAACCAGGGTGAACCAGGTGCGCGACATAGTGCCGCAAACCGATTTTATTCAGATCAAAGGAGTGATCACCGGCTTTGGAATAATTGGGGAGAAAAGGGCCAAACGCCTCGTAGCCGAAATAAAGGACGCCACCGGCTCCCTTGAACTCGTTTGGTTCCAGGGCATTACCTATATACAAAAAATGCTCGCCCTGGGGCAGGTTTACCTGGTATATGGAAAGGTTAGTTTTTTTCAGGGCCAGCCCCAGATCACTCACCCCGAAATGGAGGTATGGAGCCGCGAAAAGATGGAAGGCAAAAGCACCCTTGAACCGGTTTACCCCAGTACAGAAAAATTAAAATCGAGGGGAATGGGCGGCCGCCAGATTGGCCATTTTACAGAAACTTTGATTAAATTGTTACAGGAAAAGAACATTCCTGAAATACTGCCGGAATCCATATTGCAACCCCTGCAACTAATGCCCCGCTTCAGGGCTTTTACCAGCATGCATTTTCCGCCCGACCCTGAAACGTGGCAAAAGGCAATTGACCGGTTGAAGTTTGAAGAGTTTTTCATAGCACAGCTTCGGATGGGCCTGTTGCGGCAGCAACGGCACCGCTATTCAAAGGGAGTAGTGTTTAGCCAGGTGGGCGATATATTTAACCGCTTTTATGAAAATCACCTGCCGTTTGAACTGACCGGAGCACAAAAAAGAGTAATAAAAGAAATTCGACGCGATACCGGCAGCGGCAAACAAATGAACCGGCTGCTGCAGGGCGATGTAGGAAGTGGCAAAACCATTGTAGCGCTGCTGATCTTATTGCTGGCCATTGATAACGGTTACCAGGGTTGTCTTATGGCGCCTACGGAGATCCTAACCAACCAGCATTTCAACAATATCAGCGGTTTGCTGAAAGAGCTGCCGGTAAATGTGCGCATGCTCACCGGTTCTACCAAAACCCGCGAACGGAAAGAGATATTGCAGCAGTTGGAAGAAGGTACCATTCATTTTGTAGTAGGTACCCACGCCCTGCTCGAAGACACGGTAAAATTCAAAAACCTGGGACTGGCCATCGTTGATGAACAGCACCGGTTTGGGGTAGCCCAGCGCGCCCGTTTATGGCAAAAAGCGGCCATTCCGCCACATGTGCTGGTGATGACCGCCACACCCATTCCCCGCACCCTGGCCATGACCGCTTACGGCGACCTTGACACAAGCATAATTGATGAGCTTCCACCCAACCGTAAACCTATTTTAACCGTACATCGTTATGAGACGGTTCGCAGCCAGGTAATGGACTTTATAAAGGCGGAAATTATCAAGGGGCGGCAGGCATATATCATTTTTCCGCTTATTGAGGAATCGGAGAAACTCGACTATGAAAACCTGATGAAGGGATACGAAAATGTGCAGGCCTATTTTCCGGAACCTAAGTATTGGATCAGTATGGTGCACGGGCGGCAAACACCGGAAGTGCGTACCACCAACATGCAACGTTTCAAGACCAATGATACTCAAATCATGGTTGGTACAACGGTGATAGAGGTGGGGGTTGATGTGCCGAATGCGAGTGTGATGGTGATAGAAAATGCCGAGAAATTCGGGCTTTCACAGTTACACCAGTTACGCGGCCGCGTAGGAAGGGGAGCCGAGAAAAGCTTTTGCATATTATTATCCGGTTCAAAACTGAACAATGACGCCCGGGAACGGTTAAAGATCATGTGTGCTACGAACGACGGTTTCAAAATTGCAGAGAAAGATCTTGAACTGCGAGGCCCCGGCGACATAGAGGGAACAAGGCAAAGCGGCGCATTGAATTTCAAACTGGCCAGCATCGTTCAGGATAAAAAGTGGCTCGAGATTGCCCGCGAAATGGCCGAACGATTACTGGACGATGACCCCGACCTGGCTTCGGCAGCAAATTTGCAGCTAAAAAATTACCTGCAATCGCTTACAGGAAAAACCGCCTGGAGCAAAATTTCGTAGGTTTCAAAAGTCTTAACCATTACTGCTTTTATACAGGTTTACAATTCAACCGATGTATCGTAAATTGTAAACACTAACTGCTTACTAAAAAACATACTAAGGTGTGTCACACTTTGAAAGCGCGGCACACCTGCCCGGGTCTGTTAAAAAAGTAGTACGATACTTTTTAATTAATTCCATCTCCTGCTATTTATATCATACGCTGCAAGGGCTTAATATGTGATTAATATTATTTGGGCAGGTAAGAACAGAATAGAATAAACGTTATATTATAATAAATTGAAAACCGATAGGAATTGGGCAAAATCAGTTCGATAGCACTTCTTCTTACCATCATAGCCCTTGATACGCTTGCGCAAGGGGGGCCGTCTGCATTTGAATTCACTGAAAATAAAGGCCAGTGGGAAAGTAAGATCAAATTCAAAGGCGAATTGCCGGCGGGTGATTTCTATTTGCACCCCAATGGCTTTACAGTTGTTCAACACAATACCGGCGACCTGGAACGGTTCTTTCACCGTACCCATGGTGACGTATCGGGCACCGCGGGCGTAAGATCAAATGCCCGTACCGTTGACCCCAACGACGGTCATTACGGAAAACCGGGCGGCGGTGGCAACCCACCTTCCTCTCCGTGGACTGTACGCTCACATGCCTACCAGGTGCATTTCGTTGGTGCAGCCGCCAACCCACAGATCATGCCCGATAAACCGTTGTCGACCTACAGCAATTATTTCATCGGGAACGATCCTTCCAAATGGAGCAGCAATGTAAAAACCTACACGGCCGTTCTGTACAGGAACATCTATCCCAATATCGACATTCGTTATTTCTCTGAGAACGGTCATTTGAAATACGACCTCATCGTAAACCCCGGCGGCGATGTGAACAATATCGTTATGCGGTACGAAGGCGCCGATAAATTATCAATAAAGAATAAAGAGCTTATCATTAAAACTTCGGTTGGCGAAGTAAAGGAACTGTATCCCTACTCATACCAGTTCGATCAGGTAAAAGGCAAACAGGAAACTACCTGCGCCTATGAACTGGTTGATAAAAATACCGTGCGCTTCAAAATAGGCAATTACTCAAAGACCAGCACGCTGATCATTGACCCGGTGCTCATTTTTTCATCGTTCACCGGTAGCAAGGCCGGCCAATACGGCTTTACAGCCACCCCGGGCCCCGATGGTTCGCTGTTCTCGGGCGGTATCGTATTCGGCAGCGGTTTCCCGGTTTCACCAGGCGCTTACCAAACCAGTTACCAGGGCGGCTCAGCCAATGGCGGGGTTGATATAGGTATTTTCAAATTCAGTCCCGATGGTTCACAACGTATGTACGCAACCTACCTCGGGGCCGAAGGAAACGATTACCCGCATAGCCTTATCAGTGACGGGCAGGGAAACCTGGTGGTTATGGGCAGAACCTATAGCTCGCGCTACCCGGGAACGCTGTTTGGCCCCGGCGGCGGCGCCGATATTGCCGTTACCAAACTGAATGCATCGGGAACCGGCATTATTGGTTCAATGCGCATTGGCGGAACAGGCGCTGATGGTGTAAACGTAAGCGACCTGCAGGAAGGCGGCTCCATCAATCTCTCTTCTACCCTGCGCTTTTATGGCGATGACAGCCGTAGTGAAGTATCGCTCGACAATGGTGGAAATATTGTAATAGCAGCCCAAACGCGTTCGACCGATTTCAGAACAACCGGCGGCGTTTTTCAACCGGGTGCAGGCGGCGGTCAGGATGGTGTGGTGATAAAGATAGACCCGACCTGTAATAACGTTGTGTGGAGCAGTTACCTCGGCGGTTCGGGCGACGACGGTGCATTTGTGATGGCCGTGAACCCCGCAACCAACGACCTGTTTGTAGGCGGCGCCACAGCCAGCAGTAATTTTCCCGGAAACAAAAGCGGGGTGTACCAGGGCAGCAACCAGGGCGGCACTACAGATGGCTTTGTAGCGCAGATCGCCAATGATGGCTCCAACCTCATCCGCAGTTCTTATATGGGTACCGGTGCGTTCGACGCCGTGTATGGCATCAAGTTCGATAAATTGGCCATACCCTACATAATGGGTGTAACCGAAGGCACCTGGCCAATTATCAATGCCGCATATAATGGCGGTAACTCAAGGCAATTCATCTCAAAACTGCAACCCGACCTGTCGGGTTTCATATACTCGACCACATTTGGTAATGGCGCCGCACGTCCCAATATTTCGCCGGTGGCCTTCCTGGTTGACCGTTGCGAGAACGTTTATATTTCAGGCTGGGGCGGCTGGATCTCGGCCAATGGCCGCGACCCGTTCAACATGTCGGGCGTAGCCGGTATGCCCACCACGCCCGATGCATTGAAGACCGTAACCGATAACCACGATTTTTATTTCATTGTTATAAAGAAGGACGCTGCCTCCCTGTTGTACGGCAGCTTTTTTGGCCAAAGCGGCGGCGAAGGCGAACACGTTGACGGCGGTACCAGCCGTTTCGATGCGCAGGGTGTAATATACCAGGCTATTTGCGCCAACTGCTTCGGCAGTTCGGTAGGCAATATTACAGTGCCCTACCCTATTACGCCGGGCGTATGGGGGCCCGTGAACGGTACGGGAACTTCCAACTGCAACCTTGGGGCCGCCAAGATCGCCTTCAATTTTGCCGGTGTGGCGGCAGGACCGCAATCTTTTTTCAACGGCGTGGTAGATACGCTGGGTTGTGTGCCCTTTACCGTTATACTGAAAGATACGGTGCTCAATGCCCAAAGTTATGAGTGGTCGTTTGGCGATGGTTCGCCCGATGAAACAACCACCAATACGGAAATATCGCACACCTTCAACGCGGTGGGCGACTACCGGGTACGGTTGATTGCTATTGACCCCACCACCTGCAACGTCAGGGATACCGGTTATGTAACCGTTCATGTGCGCAGCGATAAGGCTGACCTGGCTTTCCTTTCAACTAAATTACCGCCCTGTCAGTCGCTGTTATATGAATTCACCAATACCACTACCTTCCCGGCCACCAAACCTTTTAAGCCCGGCAGCTTTACCTGGGATTTTGGCGATGGCACCCGAATAACACCGGCGCCGTTAACCTACCAGCACTCCTATGCTGCGGCAGGCACGTACCAGACAAAACTTATTCTGAACGATACGGCGTATTGTAATTCGCCCGATTCGGTTGTAAGGGAACTGCGCGTATCGCCGCTGGTTGATGCGCGGTTCGAAACCCCGGCCTCCGGTTGTGCGCCTTATACCGCCATTTTCAATAACACCTCACTGGCCGGGCAACAGTTCTATTGGGATTTCGGCGATGGCACTACCTCAACAGAAGTGAACCCGGTGCACGTGTACAACAACCTCGGCAGGTTTACGGTAAAACTGGTGGCCGTTGACAGCAGTACCTGTAATATTATCGATTCAACAAGTATGGAAATCGCCGTGAACCCGCTGCCGACCGCCGACTTTACGTTTGCGCCGGTTCCGCCCCAAACCAATAAGCCAACCATCTTCACCAATTTATCAACCGGTGGAACAAGGTATGAGTGGCAGTTTGGCGATGGCGAGTCAATCGTTAAAACAACCATGGATACCACCGCGCATCAATACAATGCAACGGGAACCTACAATGCCTGCCTCATTACGTTCAATGAATTTGAATGCAGCGATACTACCTGCAGGCCTGTGGAAGCCATTGTTGATCCGTTGCTCGATGTTCCCAATGCGTTTACACCTGGCCGCTTCGGCAGGAACGCATTCATCAGCGTGATGGGTTTTGGAATTGCAAAAATGACCTGGCGCATTTATAACCGCTGGGGACAACTGGTATTTGAAACCAATAACAGAAAAATTGGCTGGGACGGCACCTACAAAGGCACGCCACAACCAATGGATGTATATGCCTATACGCTCGATGTGGAATTTTCCGATGGAAGAAAACTAAGGAAAACCGGGGATATTACGTTAATACGGTAAGGAGAAGTTAATTAGTTGACAGGTTAACAGGGCGGGTTGATACAGGTGAAAGAGTTGATAAAGAAAAGGCTCAATGCACAAGGCGCAAGGCCGAAGACAGAACCCGAACCGGCGTACCTTCCTTACATCACAAAAAACGCGGCGTTTATCGTTCAGCCTGGTTTGGCAAATAATAAGTTAAAGCTCTTCAAAAGCTTTTAAGTGATATAACAAATTGTATTTTTAAGCAGGTGGTTTATGAAAAAAATTATAGCTAACAAAACAGTGCGGCCCCCTGTGACCCGGGAAATAGTAAACCGTTTACTGAAAACAGTGGTAGCGATCCTGTCGTGTGTTGTGTGTGTTTCTCAGGCAACGGCGCAGGATATGCATTTTTCCCAATGGTTTAATTCCCCGCTCACAACCAATCCCGCCAATACGGGTTTTATACCCGATGCCGATTACCGCTTAGGCGTTAACTATCGCAATCAGTGGTCGTCGATCATGAGCGTTCCATACAAAACAATGAGTATATGGGGCGATGCCCAGGTGTTCAGGGACCGGATCGAAAGCGGCTGGTTGGGGTTAGGCGGCGTTATTCTTCGTGATGTTGCCGGTTCGGGCAGTCTTACTTCAACCAAAATATATGGTTCGGCAGCTTACCATCAAATGCTGGGCGTAGCGCATTTGTTATCGCTCGGGTTTAATGTAGGCTGGGCCAACAAACGCATCAACACAACCGCACTTAAGTTCCCTGACCAGTTCGATGGCAAGTTCTTCGACAGCAACCTGCCTACCAGCGTAGTGCTCGATGCGCCCAGTGTAAGTTATTTCGATATGCAGGTGGGTTTGAATTACGCATACTTTCCTACCGACAGGTTATATCTCAATGGCGGTATTTCTGCCTGGCATATAAACAGGCCCCGCGAATCATTCTTTACCACTCCTGATTCATTAAGTGGTTACGATAGCCGTATTGCACCCCGGTACAATGCTTTTGTGAACGCCAGCTTTAAACTGAACGAACAGGTTATCCTGAATCCCATGGCCTATTACAGCACAACCGCAAAAACAAGCGAGCTCGTATTGGGTGGAAATGTTCAGTACAATTTATCGGGCGATGGCGAATACCAACTGATCGGTGGTTTATATTATCGCGGCGGCGACTCATTCATCCCCATGGTGGGTTTTGAATGGAAGGCCATCAAGCTCATGTTCACCTATGATGCTACTACCTCATCACTGAAACAGTACAATCAATCACGTGGCGCGTTTGAATTTGCTTTATTGAGACACGGGTTCTATAACGAGTATAATGGCGACAGAAGGCAGTCCATGTGTCCTTCATTCAAATATTAATGCTTACGGGCGAGCCGTAATCCTTATCATTGCAACCTTGCCTATTATTACACTTTGAAAACACGAATCTTGGTTAAGAATTGTCTGATAGCTATAACCCTGTGCATAAC
Organism: uncultured Niastella sp.; assembly: GCA_966211305.1. GTDB lineage: Bacteria > Bacteroidota > Bacteroidia > Chitinophagales > Chitinophagaceae > Niastella. The sequence continues at coordinate 39,735 of CBIHPC010000023.1, read as the reverse complement.
AGGCGTTATACGGTTGGTTGCGCAGGCGCCTTCCACTTTTGAGTTTATAGAAAATAAAGGGCAATGGGACAAACAGGTACAATTCAGGGGTGATTTGCCCGCAGGTAATTTCTACCTGCAAAAGAACGGGTTCACCATTGTACAGCACAACACCACCGACCTCGGGGAAGCGCATGACAACCATCAGCCACCGGTAGCAACAGACAGCAGGGCACGCATTGCCAGGAATACACAATCTGTTGATAGTGCCGGCCACTCCCCCATCACCATACGCTCCCACGCCTACAGGGTACAGTTCATAGGCGGTGCTGCCAATCCGCAAATTGTTCCCGATAAAGTATTACCGGGTTACAGCAATTATATCAAAGGCAACGATCCTTCCAAATGGATCAGCCATGTAAAAAGCTGCCAGGCGGTTATTTACAAAAACGTTTACCCCCATATCGATGTACGCTACTATTCAGAGAGCGGCCGGCTGAAATACGATATCATCGTACACCCCGGCGGCAATGTGAACGATATCGTAATGCAATACGACGGGGCCAATAAACTATCGGTAAAGAACAGTGAACTGGTAATAAAAACAAGTGTGGGCGATGTGCGGGAGTTATACCCGTACACGTACCAGTTCGACAACATACACGGCAGAAAGGAAACCTCCTGCGCTTATAAAATTGAAGGAAAGAACAGGGTGCGGTTCAAAACAGGCGATTATACAAAGACCAGCACGTTGGTGATAGACCCAACGATCATTTTTTCGTCCTTTACCGGCAGCACCACCGATGAATGGGGCTTTACAGCCACACCGGGCCCTGATGGTTCCCTGTTCTCAGGCGGCATTGCATTCGGGACGGGCTTTCCGGCTTCCCCCGGCGCTTATAAAACTACCTGGACGCGCGGCGGGCGACGCGGTTTGGATATCAGCATTTTTAAATTCAGCGCTACCGGTAACAGACGGGAATATGCTACTTACCTCGGCGGCGGCGCCGATGATTTTCCGCACAGTCTTTACTGCGATCCCCAGGGCAACCTGGTGATTTTGGGAAGAACCTATTCAGGCGACTACCCCGGTACGCTTATAGGCCAGGGCGGCGGCTGCGATATGGTGGTTACCAAACTGAATGCCCAGGGCAGCGCCATTATAGGTTCATTGCGTATCGGCGGTTCAGGCAACGACGGGCTGAATATCGAGGACCAGATGGAAAGCAATGATCACATAATGAATTCCCTGCTCAGGAACTATGGCGATGATTCGCACAGCGAAGTGATCCTCGATAACAACGGGTTTATTTATGTGGCCGGCCAATCGCAATCGAATTTCCCCATGATTGGGAACGGTTTTCAGCAAACACGCAACGGCAACCAGGACGGCGTGGTGCTGAAAATAAACCCCGATTGCAATACGGTTATCTGGAGCTCCTTCCTTGGCGGCTCGGGCGACGATGCCGCCTTTGTACTGGCATTACGGCCGGCAACGAACGAAATATATGTAGCCGGCGGCACTTCCAGCGGTGACCTGCCGGGAACGGTACCTGGCCTCAATAATGGCGTAATAAGCAGTGGACTGGCAGGTTTTATCGATGGATATGTTTCCATTATTTCAAACGATGGCACAACCCTGCAGCGCACCATTTATATGGGCACCCAGCAGGCCGATCTCATATACGGCATTCAGTTCGACCGCAACAGTTTTCCCTATGTAATGGGTGTAACGCGCGGGTCGTGGCCTGTAATCAACGCCGCTTACAGCAATGCCGGTGCAAAACAATTCATCACAAAACTAAGACCCGATCTTTCATCCATAGAATACTCAACGGTATTCGGCAGTGGCAATAAACCCAATATATCACCGGTGGCCTTCCTGGTTGACCGTTGCGAGAACGTATATATCTCCGGCTGGGGCGGCTGGTATGCGCCGGCTTCAACACAGGCCGATCCCTACGACCTCGGCGGTACCCGGGGTATGCCCGTTACACCCGATGCATTGAAAGCGGTGACCGATAACCGGGATTTCTATTTTATTGTACTGGAAAGAAATGCCGCTTCACTAAAGTATGGCACCTTCTTTGGCCAGGATGGCGGTTTGGGTGAGCACGTAGATGGCGGTACCAGCCGGTTCGACCAGCAGGGCGCTATTTACCAGGCCATATGCGCCAACTGCTTTGGCAATATTCCCGATCTGCCTATTACCAGGCCCTACCCTACTACCAGTGGTGTATGGTCACCTACAAATGGTACGGGTCAAAGTGGCTGTAACCTCGGCGCCGTTAAAATACTGTTCAACTTCTCCGGTGTGGGCTCAGGGCCAAAAGCCTATTTCAACGGCGTGTTCGATACATTGGGTTGTGTGCCGTTCACAGTGGTATTGAAAGATACCATTCGCGACGCCAAAAGTTATGAATGGAACTTTGACGATGGCACCCCCGAACAATATACCACCACCTACGATATTACCCATACATTTAACAGAACGGGCAGCTTTCGCATACGCCTGATCGCTGTTGACTCAGCAAGCTGTAACATTCGCGATACCGCTTATCTCACTATCCATGTGCGCGACGACCCGGCTAACCTGGCATATACCATTACCAAACTACCGCCCTGCCAGTCGCTGCAATACGAATTTGTAAATACCAGCACCTTCCCGCCGGGTAAACCTTTCAAGCCAGAAAGCTTTACCTGGGATTTTGGCGATGGCACCCGCGTAACACCGGGCGGTCAAACGGTGCATCATTCATATACTTCGGCAGGTACCTATATTCCAAAACTTATTCTGCACGACACGGCCTATTGTAATTCGCCCGACTCCATATCAAAAGAACTGCGCGTATCGCCGCTGGTCGAAGCGCGGTTCGAAACGCCGTCGCAGGGCTGTATACCTCATTACGCCGTATTCAACAATACCTCGCTGGCCGGGCAAACATTCAGCTGGGATTTTGGCGATGGCACCACCTCAACCGAAGTAAACCCCACGCATACCTATACCCAATTAGGCAAATGGACAGTAAAACTGGTAGTAATTGATTCAAGCACGTGCAATATCATTGATTCAACCAGCATGGACGTTACGGTGTATCCGAAGCCTGTTGCTGATTTTTCGTTTTCACCGGTAACGCCTGAGGTAAATAAACCAACCATCTTCACCAATTTATCAACCGGTGCTGCAACATATCACTGGCATTTTGGCGATGATGAAACCGTGATCAAAAACACCGCTGATACCGTAAGCCATCAGTATAATGCTACCGGTACTTTCCAGGCCTGCCTGGTTGCATATACAGGGCAGGGTTGTTCAGATACTATTTGTAAACCGGTGCAGGCGTTGATCACCCCGTTGCTCGATGTGCCCAATGCCTTTACGCCCGGGCGTTTTGGAAGAAACAGCAGGATTATGGTTACCGGTTTTGGCATTGCCAAAATGAACTGGAAGATCTACAACCGCTGGGGCAGGCTGGTGTTCGATACGCAGGACCGCCGCGCCAGCTGGGATGGTACCTTCAACGGGCAATTGCAACCGATGGATGTATATGCATATACCCTTGATGTGGAGTATTTTGACGGGAAGAAGGTGCGGAAAACGGGGGATATTACGTTGATTAGATAAATGAGTTTATTAAAAGGAGCCTCACCTTGAAAGTGGGGCTTTTTTCATTATCAGGAGAATAGTAACAGAAGAATATTGAATGTTCAATGTAGAATGTAGAAGTGGAATACAGGGAAATGAGAATGAGAAAGGGACTACAGAGAACAGATGAATATTGAATGGCTTGAAGCTGTATTTTGTATCGCTTTCGCCTTTCCCCTTTTGGCTTTAGCCTGTATTTGGCTGCATTCGCGTGCAGCGTGCAGCTGTATGCTGTATTCGCTTTGAGCTTTAGGCTTTGAGCTTTAGGCTGTATTCCCGCTACCGGTGCTGCTCATACTTATTTGCCACAATAGCTTCCTTCAACACTGCCAGCTCCTTTTCATCAATGACCGGCGTTTGCAACGCAGCCACTGCTTCTTCAAGTTGCTCAATGGTTCTTATACCTGCCACCACAGAGGAAATTGCCGGATGCTGCAATACATAACGAAAGGCCGTTTGGGCAGCATTGCGCTTTTCATCTGCTACTTTATGTACAGCAGCGGCTGCCTGCTCCACTTCCCGGGGCGAATAATTAAGATATGCTTTAGGCGGTTTATTTATCAGCAATCCCTGCGCAACAGCGCCCCGGGCCAATACGCCTATATTATTTTCCTGTAATAACCGTAAACAGGTTTCCTCAGGGCGCCTGTCGAGCAGGCTGTATTGCATCATAACGCTTACAATGTTCGAGCGCCTGATATATTCCCTTATTACGTTGGGGCGGATAGATGAAATACCATAATGCCTGATCTTGCCCTGCTGTTTCAGCAGTTCAAACGCTTCTATAGTTTCATTGATGGGATCGTCAATTGTACCGCCATGCAACTGGTACAGGTCGATGCAATCGACCTGCAGGCGTTGCAGGCTGCCTTCCACCTGTTCAAGAATATATTCCTTACGCGGGTTCCAGTCCCATCCGCTGCCATCGGCACGCCATTGATTGCCCACTTTGGAAGCTATATATACGTTACTGCGAAAAGGCTTCAACGCTTTGCCTACGGCGATCTCGTTCATGCCTTTGGCATACAGATCGGCGGTATCGAAGAAATTAATGCCGAGCTCAACGGCGCGGTGCAATATTTTTTCACTATCGGCATAATTATCGCCCAGCGACATACACCCGAAGCCTATGCGGCTGATCTTCAGGTCAGATCTTCCCAATTGTACATATTCCATGGCATAAAGGTACAATAGCAGCAAAGAAAAACCCCGCTCCAGGTTTAACCGGAACGGGGTCAAATATTTAGCAGAACTTATATTACCATCTGAAATCGAAATAGATTGTACCGCCTAATTGCTCGTTAGCGCTCTTTAAGCTTTTGTTTGCCACAGTTTCGGCTGGCCTGGTTCCCAAACCGCTGATCTGGTGCATGAACCCGATGTTTCCGTTATCGGGGAACGGCGCAGCACTGAACTCGTTCGGCAGCGTACCCTGTTTCACGGGGCTGAACATTTGCAGGAACATGTTCGGCCGATCGGTATAGAAAGTGAAGTTCCCCATGTTTGTCTGGAACTGCACCCAGTAAATATCGGCATGCCATCCTTTATATTCGGCATTGCCCTTATTTGATTTCTCCCAAACACCTAACTGCTGGCCTTTAACCCGGTTTTTCCAAACCTGGTAGGGGCCGCGGCCAAACCACTTCATACCGGTGATCTTGTCTTCGGGATATTTGAAAGTGATACCAACAAATTCGCCGGGCGACTTCATTGAATACGTGTAATCCATACGAGGCAGTTCGCCGGTGTGGAACGTCCACTTAACGTTCAGCGTATTCTCGCCTTTATAAACCACCTCAACGGTATGGGTGTTGTCTTTAACCAGGTGTTTGAAATCGGCCATGGCGTAGTTCGACAAACCAGCCAGGAATGGACCATTGAATGGCAGGTCGCGTTTACCTACATATACCTTGGTCATGTTGCCGTTCTTTTTGTCGAATATATAGTTGATACCATCGCACACCAGCGACAGGAAGTCTTTTTCTTCTGTACGCATGATGGTAGAGATAGAAGCAACTTCAGGACTGGTTTTTACCACATCATCCGGCTTCATGATGGGGAACGTCCAGGTATATACTTCTTTATCCTTGTTGTCAAGCACATTCAACACCAGGGCGCTGGCATGAATAAATGGCTGTGTAAAGTTGAATTTCAACTGGCCTTTTTCACCAGGGGCCGTATAAGGCGATTCCGTTTTTCCCTCTTCTATCACCAGCGGCTCCAGGGTTTTCTGGGTAGCTTTCGGGAAAAGCACCAGCTTCCAGCTGAACTTCAACCTGGTGAGGTTGGTATACAGGAATTTGTTCTCAACATTTATTACGCCACTGAAAGAAGGGCTGAGGGAATTGATATCAAAAGCAAGGGGCGCCCATATTTCTTTGATGGCATAATAGCTCGCCCATTTATCTTTCGATTTGATATCGTAACCGCTGGCCGGTTCAATACCATTCTCATCGCGGTAAGATGCGAGGAATGTTCCGGAGAACTTAGATGATTTGCTGGCTTCTGTCCAGAACTCATCTAACCCGGCCGCACGGCCGCCGGAGAAGATACCATTGCCAATTTCCACAGGTATAAATGCTTCTGTGCCATAGATGATCGAATTGGCAACCGAATTGAAATCTGATTTTTTATGATCGCTTTTTACAACCGGGTGAATAACATAACGGTTCTGTACATCGTATGCAGCGAACTCTTTATCCAGCTCTTTGTTGCCGGCATGCTCGGGACCGGTTGACCAACATACTACAGAAGGATGGTTCAAACCGCTGAATACGATCTCTTTTACCATTTCTTTTGGTTTGCCGCCGGCAGCGAGCTCACTGATCACAAACAAACCGATAGAATCGCACAGGTCGAAGTAGTGAGGATCTACTGGGTAGTAAGACAACCGAACGGCGTTCATGTTCAGGTCCTTCATGGTATTGATATCAGCCAGGTAAGCTTCTTCAGATGATCTTGCATTGCCCAGCTCGGCGCTCTTACGGTTCATCCCTTTAAAGATGACCTTAATGCCGTTTACATAAATACCATCAGGCTTCGATTCAACCGAACGGAAACCGAATTTTTTAGTAAAAGTGTATAATACTTGTTGTGATGCGTCTTTTAATGTTAATACGATCTGATACAGGTGCGGGTTTTCAGGATTCCATGTTCTGATCATGGAAAACTGTTTTTTGATATCAGCCTTTTCAGCAGCCGTCACATGAGAAGGTTCGCCCAGCGGCTTGCCGTTGGGGTCTAATACCTGGAACTCGATGGTTTGACCGGGCTTAATATTATCACTGAACACCTGCATGGAGAAATCGCCTGATGCCTTGGCATCGATGGATACCCGTTCTATATAAGAATCGAATACCCTGTTGTGGGCGGCGGTGTTGCGTGAGGCAAGCCCCTTTTGTTCCAGCAGTCCTGGCAGGGGTAACTTGGCTTTAATGTCATTGGCACGTTCGTTGGAACTATACAAGCCACGCAAAGAGGAATGCTCTCTATCTGTTCCTAAATGCTGGTTGGGTGCAGTTCCCTGTGCAAACGCCTGGGTTAATATCCCATGCGCGATCAACAATTGCAGGATAGTCTTTTTCATTTCAGGTGTATGGATAAGTAGCTACTAAATAAGATATCAGACCTAACCGTATAAAAACTACCGACCAGATCTATATAACCTGCCAACAGGTAAGAATACCAAAGCGGTTGTTCTTCTCTGCGGTTTTTGGTGGCGGGGTTATACCTGTTCCCTATAGTTGTAACATGTTTTGCGAAGCATTTTCATTGAACAGAATGGTACGTTTCAAAATTCAATTAAAGCCGCGCACACATTGCATTACAGGAAAAATCTATAGGTAGTTTCTACGAACGGTGCAATATAATACTAAATTTTGTTTTGTCTAAGCGTTTTAAAGCCTTTCAATCCTGTTATATTTTACATTCCCGTTTTAGCAAACTGTTTTGCAATCACATGATCTTACCCCTTCAAAATCAGTTCAATTTCATTTAGCTCTTCAGATGAGAATAACCTGTTATCGAGACAGGCCAGGTTATTATCCAACTGTTCTACCGAGCTTACACCGATCAATACGGTCGTTATCCTTTTATCTTTCAGCAACCAGCTGAGCGCCATTTGCGCCAGCGACTGGTTACGCCGTGCGGCGATCCCGTTCAGCCGCTTTATTTTCTCCACCCTCCCGGGTGTTATATCGCTCTTCTTTAAAAAGCCATGTTCCTTCGATGCTCTTGAATTGGCAGGTATTCCTTTTATGTACCTGTCGGTTAACATGCCCTGCGCTAACGGCGAAAAGGGAATACATCCTACACCATATTCTTCCAGCACATCGAGCAATCCATTCTCTACCCATCTTTCAAACATCGAGTACTTCGGCTGGTGTATGAGGCAGGGTGTTCCTGCTTTCTTAAGTATCTCCAGCGCTTTCTTTGCTTCGGCGGCCTGGTAATTAGAAATGCCAACATACAATGCCTTTCCGCTCTTTACAATATCATGCAGCGCCATCATCGTTTCTTCGAGCGGTGTTTCAGGATCGGGCCGGTGCGAATAAAAGATGTCGACATAATTCAATCGCATCCGTTTCAAACTTTGATCGAGGCTCGACACCATGTATTTTCTCGATCCCCAATTACCGTAAGGCCCCGGCCACATTAAATAACCTGCTTTTGTTGAAATGATCAGCTCATCGCGCAGGTTACCCGAAAAATCCTTTTTCAACATAGCGCCGAAATTATCTTCGGCCGAACCGGGCGGAGGCCCGTAGTTATTTGCCAGATCAAAATGCGTGATGCCTTTGTCGAAGGCATGCCTGACGATCCGACGTGCGTTCTTAAAATCGTCTACTCCACCGAAATTATGCCACAACCCAAGCGATAATGCAGGCAATAGTATACCGCTTTTGCCGCAACGATTGTACGTCATGGAATCATAACGGGTTGAAGACGGGGTATATGCCATCCTAAGTTATTGATTAATGGAATTCGTAAATAGTAGTAAGCACATCAAACCTGAAGCCACGGAGCATTGAGTATCGTTACACATAATCTATGTTATTCAATGCGTAATATATATAACGCGTCATATTGGTATTTAAGTACGTATAGATAAGAATAATACTTAGTTCCCTGGGTCTGACGGTATACGGCCCTACTAACTCTTCCCGGTTCAATCTATACAATATGTTAAACGCTACAGTCCTTATTTAATTATGTGGTTAAACAAAACTTACAACTGTTCTTTTAACATTTTATTACAGGCGGGGCCTGCGTTTGGTGGGATAACTACTTGCTCTGCAAGGGGTAACACGGGGAATAGGGAAAGCACTACAACCATTGAGATATTCTTGCAAAATGACCGTATATTTTGCAGAAGGCCATAAAAAACCAGGTTGCCCTACAACTTAGGACAACCTGGAAAAGGAAAAGGCATGGATAGCAATCGTTCGAAAAATTATGGGTTGAACCAACCCCGTAACAAAAACCGGTACCTGCAACCCTCGTAGCACCAGACTGCTAAAATACTTTTTGCCATGATCTGCATGGGTAGCAAAATGTATTTTTTATGGTACTAAAATGTTAACCACCCCCCCGGCCATGGTTTCACCTTTTTAAATATCGAGGTTTTCTTTCCCTCCCTTTAGGGGGCCGGGGGCTGCCGCATACTCCGATGGCAATACCCCAAACTCCTTTTTAAAAGTGCGGGCGAAATACTTGGGATTGTTGAAGCCTACTTCCCAGGCAATTTCAGCAATGGTAAACTGGCTTTTCTCAAGCAATTGCGCCGCCCGTTTCAGGCGAATGGTCTTTATAAAATCAAGGGGCGACTTACCGGTAAGGGCCAGCAATTTCTTATACAGGGCAACGCGGCTCATATGCAGTGCCCGGCTCAGGTCTTCAACTGAAAAATCGGGATTGGAGATCTGCTCTTCAACTGTTTCTATCGACTGGCGAATGAACTGTTCATCTACCGAAGTAATGCTTATCTCTGAAGGGTTCACCTCCAGTTGTTTTTGAAATAACTTACGCATGGCCTCCTGCTGCGCCAGCAGGTTCTTAATGCGTGATTGCAACATTTCAAAACTAAATGGTTTGGTTACGTAGTCGTTGGCTCCCATTTGAAAAGCTTCCAGTTTGGGCTCAGCGGCAGAGCGCGCCGTCAGCAATATCACCGGTATATGAGAGGTTTGTTTTTCGTTCTTTATATGTTTGCATAGTTCCAAGCCGTCCATCACCGGCATCATTACATCGCTTACAACCAGATCGGGCTGAAGCTGTTTTGTTTTTTCCCAGCCTTCGGCCCCGTTCACTGCTTCATACACCGTATAGTTGCGGCGCAGGTTATCTTTCACGTAGAACCTTATATCTTCATTATCGTCAACGATGAGCACCACCGGCCGTTTGCGGCTGCCCTTACCCGGCTGCCCGGTAGGCTCTTCAGGCGATTCAGCAGCCATCAGGTCTTCACTGTCGGCCACCGCAGGTTCAATTACCGGTTGCGCAACCGGTGCGGTTACCGGTAACAACACCGTAAAGCAGGTGCCTTTCCCCGGTTCACTGTTTACACTTATTGAGCCCTGGTGCAGCCGTACAAACTCTTTGGAGATGGCCAGCCCTATTCCGCTTCCCTGGTTCAGGATACTGCCCGGTACATCGTGCTGAAAGAACCGCTCGAAAATCCGCTCCTGGTCTTCAGCCGGAATGCCAATTCCGTTGTCTTTCACCTGAATGAATACATATTGCGTTGGATTATCACCGCTATCGGGCTGCATATCTACTATTACCTGTATGTTGCCGTGTTCGGGCGTAAACTTGAACGCATTCGACAACAGGTTGAACAGGATCCGCTCCAGTTTATCGGGGTCAAAGGATATTTGCAGGGCGGAAATGCCGGTGGTGAAATTAAAGTGAATGTGTCTGGCGCCCGCCATATCGGTAAATGAGTTGGCTATTTCCCGTACAAAAGAAACAATATCGCCCAGTGACGGATATAACCGCAGCTCCCGCATTTCGAGCTTTCTGAAATCGAGCAGTTGATTTACCAGGGCCAGCAGGCGGCGGGCATTGCGGTATATTAACTGGTATTGTTTTTTTTGTTCCGGCTCATGCGACTGCTTCAGCATTTTTTCTACCGGCGCCATGATAAGCGACAGCGGTGTTCTGAACTCGTGGCTTACGTTGGTAAAGAATTTCAGCTTCAACAGGTCGAGCTCATGTATGCGCTCCGCTTCTTTCTTTTGCTGAGCGAGTTGAAAACGCATATGCGCCCGTTGAATGGTAAGCCGGCGGGCAGCAATTAAAATTGCGGCAACCAATAAAGCATAAATAATGAATGCCGGAGTGGTGCGCCAGAAAGGGGGTAATATGGTTACGGTAAGCGAAGTGCCCTGTTCATTCCATACCCCATCGCCATTACCGGCCTTTACCCTGAACACATATTTGCCGGGGTCGAGGTTGGTGTAGGTTACCGTACGATGGGTGCCGTCGGTAGTAAGCCAATCATTATTGAAACCTTCGAGCTTGTAGGCATATTGATTCTTTTCGGGGTTGGAATAATTGAGCGCGGCAAACTCAAGCGAGAAGATTTTCTCATGATATGTAAGCGTGATCTCTTGTACTTCTGAGATAGCTGTTTTTAATAACACCCGGTTGTTGAAGGTATCGCCAGCCTGCAGGCTTTTATCGAATACCCGCAGATCGGTAAGCACTACTTCGGGTATGGTGGTATTGTGGGCAATTGTTTGCGGACTAATAATATTAAAACCATTGGCGCCGCCGAAGATCAGTTCGCCACGGCTTGTTTTCAATGCCGCATTTTCATTGAACTCGCGTCCCTGCAATCCGTCGCGTTCATCATAACTTCTGAACCGGATCTTCAATTCATCGTTGGCGATATATTGTACCCAGGCCCTTGAAATGCCATTGGTGGTACCCAGCCAAAGCGTGTTGGCGTTGTCTTCCATCAGGGTTACAATATTGCTTTGAACCAATCCATCCGCCTCATTGAAACGCCGGAATGTTTTGGTACGCCGGTCAAAAAAATTCAACCCGTTGCGGGTAGCTACCCACATATTCCCGCGGCTATCTTTAAGCAGGTCGGTAATACTGTTATTTCCGAGGCTATGCGGGTCTTTCGGGTTGTGCGTATAATAAGTGAACCTGCCCGTTTTCCTGTTCAGCACATTGATGCCCGTTTCGGTGCCAATCCACAAATTGCCATCCCGGTCTTCGGCAAGCGCCGAAATATAATTCGAGTTGATTGAGCCTGCGCCATTACGATAAGTAAAAAAACCATCTATGGCAGCATCAAAACGGTTCAACCCGCCACTTAAAGTGCCAACCCATAATTGTTGTTGCGCATCTTCATATATTTCCCAGATACTGTTATCAGAAATGCTGGTTGCATTTCCGGGATCATGTTTATAATGAATGAACCGGTTGCCGTCAAAACAATCGAGCCCGCCGTAGAACGAACCGATCCATAATTTTTTATTATGATCGATGCATAAACTAACAATGACATCATTGCTGATGCTGTTATCACTGGCGGGGTTGTGTTTAAAGGTGCGGTAACTTCCATTGGCACGGTCGTAATAAATAAGTCCGCCCCCATTGGTGCCTATCCACAGGTTGCCTTTATCGTCTTCAACAAAACGGTTTACGTCATCAAAGGGCAGGCTCTTCGCATCGGACAGCAAATGCCGGTATACAGGAAATTTGATGATGTTCTCGTGATAATAATTTATGCCCTTTTTATAAGTGCCTAGCCAAATGATACCTGTGTTATCGCGGTAAATGGCATTGATGCTGTTCTGGCTAATGCTTTTGATGTCTTCCGGGTTATTTTCAAGGTAAGAAACAACACCCGTTCTTTTATTTACCAGGTTGATACCGCCATGATCGGTTGATATCCAGATCATGCCGTTATTGTCCTGTTGTATGCCGGTAACCAGGTTGGTATTAAGCCGGCTGGCAGCAGCGTTTTGGTGATAATGTTGCAGCCTGTTATTGGTGCTGTTGAAACAGTACACGCCTTGCGGAAAACCATCGGTGTAGATCCAGAGATCATTGTCAGCATCGGCAAACAGGCGGTAACGCAATGCATCGCCCTTCTTAAAAATTGCGGCGTTGCTGTAATTGAGTTTTCCGGTTGCCGTATTATATGCTTCCAGCGATCCATCATTGTACATAACCCACAGGTTGCCGGCATTGTCAGTGACCATATCGGTTATATCGGGAATATTTTTTACCGCTTTGCGCTGAAAGCGATGCACTGAATTCGTTGCCGGGTCATAGCGGCTAAGGCCGTACCCGGGCTGGGCAAACCAGAAACGGCCCTGTTTGTCTTTGGCTATATCGGTAACCGTTGCGGCGGGTAATGACAATTGCCGGCAGTAAGCAAGCGTATTGGTTATGGCTTTTTCCGATACCGGATCAAAAATGTTTTGTCCGCCCCGGGTATTGATCCAAAATTTATTATGCGGCCCTTCCTGGATCGCAGTAACAAGATCATCGCTGAGCGAAGTGCTGTCATTTTCTTTATGGCGAAAAACTTTAAATGTATAACCATCGTAGCGGTTGAGGCCCGAGGCGGTGCCAAACCACATAAACCCCTTTGCATCTTTGATGATGGTGATCACCTGGCTGTGCGAAAGGCCGTCGAAAATATCGAGGTGTGAAAAAGCATATTGCACAGGTTGTGCAAATACGGGAAGAAGGTTTAATAAAAAGACAATCGTTATAATCAATACACGGTTAATCATGGTAAATCGGCAGCAGCAATTTACGTAAAAATCAGTTGCCAGCTGCCAGGTACAGTTACCGGGCAGTTCCGGGTGCAGGTTACCAGTTTCCGGGGGCCAAATTCGTAACGCACTATTACGGAATGCTTTCCGAACCAGGAACCGGCACTGGTAACCGAAAATTCGAATTTCTTTTGTTGCTTTTTATACCTCGTTGCCTTTTACCGCACCTGCCCATTCCCCTGCAGCAGCCACTTTTCGGTAACCAGCTTTTCCAGTGCGAACGGGCCGCGGGCATGCAGCTTTTGGGTGCTGATGCCTATTTCTGCGCCCAGCCCCATTTCTTCCCCATCGGTAAAACGGGTTGATGCATTGGTATATACAGCGGCCGCATCCACTTCCTGCAGAAAACGGGCGCAATGCTTTTTATTATTGCTGACGATAGCTTCGGAATGTTTGGTTGAATGCTCACGAATATGGTCCAGTGCTTCATCAATATCCTTTACCACTTTCACCGCACATTTCAGGCTCAGGAACTCGCGGTCAAAATCTTCGGGGGCAGCCTTTTGTAAATGGGGATACCCTTTCAGTAATTTATGTGCTTTGGCATCGGCAAAGATCTCAACCTGGTGCCCGCTGAACAATGGTTGCAGTTGTTTCAGGAATGCAGGCGCTACTTTTTCATCTACCAGTATTGTATCAACGGAATTACATACCGAAGGGCGCGATACTTTTGCATTCACCACAATATTTACCGCTTTTTTAAGCGCGGCTTCTTTTTCCACGTACACATGGCATACGCCGGCGCCGGTCTCGATCACCGGTACCTGGCTGTTCTTTCTAACAAATTGTATCAGTGAATCGGAACCGCGGGGAATCAGTACGTCTACATATCTGGTAGCGGTAAACAATTCCTGCACAGTCTCGCGGTCTGAAGGCAATAACGTTACACAATCAGGATCGATATCATTCGCCTTCAGTACTTTTTTTATAAGGCGCATGGCAGCCTGGTTGGTATTCTCCGCCTCACTGCTGCCTTTGAGCAGGGCCCCGTTCTGGCTGCGTAAACAAAGCGCCGCTATGTCGAATGTTACATTTGGTCTTGATTCATAAATTGCGCCTACAATGCCCAGCGGCACGGTCACTTTTTGCAATTGTAACCCGTTCTGGAGCCGGCGCTTTTCCAGCGTTTTACCGGAAGGGTTAGGCAGTTTGCTGATCTTACGAATGCTGTTGGCAATACCTGCAATGCGCTGTTTGTTCAATACAAGCCTGTCGATACGCGGATTACCGGGCTCCTGTTTATCGACGTCGAGCTGATTGGCTTTCAGAATGGCCGAACTGTTCTTCTCCAACTCATCGGCAAGTTGCAGTAAGGCGGCTTTCAATTGTTTTTCGCTGGCCTGCCGCAGGTTGATAGCGGCTTTCCAGGTCTTGATTATTTGTGGTAGTATAGTGCTCATCGGGCCTTTTTAAAATATTACGATATCATCGGCATGCGCTGCCAGTACATTCTTTTGTGAAATACCTTCGCGGATAGCAGCGGTATCCAGTTTTACTTTGGCAACACCGATAATGTTTTCTTCTTCATCTTTTATCTGAACTACTTCGCCGGCTGCAAATTTACCCTGTACATTGGTAACTCCAACGGTTAACAAACTCCGGCGCTGGCGCAGGGCTTTAACGGCACCTTTGTCAACCATAATAGTACCGAGTGTAATTGACCCGCTGGCCAGCCATTTTTGCCGTGCTTTCAGGTTCGAAACCTGCGATACAAAGGTAGTTCCGTTTGTACCGGCCAGCGCGTCGGCAAAGGGTGTTTTACCGGCCAGTCCGCATATGATCACCTGAATGCCCAGCGAAGTAGCGAGGCGGGTAAAGGTGAGCTTGGAGGTCATGCCCCCAAGGCCCAGACTGCTTTTGCCGGTTTGTACATAGCCCATTACTTTACCATCGATCTTCTCTACCCGGGGAATAATGTTTTTGGCATCATCCATAAACCCGCCCACGGAAGTGCAGATTACCAGCGTTTCGGCATCGAAACCCACGGCAATGAGGGTAGCCAGCTCATCGTTATCGGAAAACTTCAATTCCACGTTGCTTACGAGGTCGTTCTCGTTCACAATGGGCAAAATGCCGTTCTGCCAGAACGCCTCGAAGGTTTCTTTTAACTGCAGGAACTGAAAACGGTTACTGAAATGATGGCGTTCGCACAGGGCCTGGGCCACGGGAATGTCGTATTTGGAGAAATGCTTTTGATACAATTGTATCAGCAGGGGGTTGCCTACGGCTGCGGCCGCCTTGCGTTCGGTAATACTGCCTTTATAGTTCTGAATAAAAACCTTTCCACTGCCAACCGCACCGCTCGATACCAGTACTACGCGATGGGTAGAGAACAATTCCGCAATCCCCCCCGCTACTTTTTTGATAATGGAATGACTAATTACACCTTCTTCATTGGTTATGACCGCTGTGCCGAGCTTAATAACAATAACCGGTTTTTGCATGGCGCAAATTTAGGCCATAAGTAGTTACCGGTTACCAGTTTCCGGATACCGGTAAGGCAAAATGCAGTTACAGGTTGCAGGTTACAGGGGCCTGTAATTCAGACCTCCGGCCATTTTTCGCAACTGGTAAAAAGTTAAAGGCCAAATGTGGAACGCTTAACGCAAATTATAATGCCTGCCAGCGGGCGCGAACTCCGGAATGCGGAAATGGCGTTCGGCGTTAAGCCTTCAGCGTATTCCGGGTAATTAATTCTACAAAGAATCATTTTAAATATTGTGATTGTCAATCACTTATAACAGGCACGTCGTTTTAGATATTAGTAATAAACAATCGATATGAAAGCGTTTTATGGAATTATTTTATTGATGATAACAATGTTTTATGCAGGTTGTGCGGCTATTGAAACCATTTTTAAAGTAGGTATGTGGTGGGGAATCATCCTGGTAGTGGGTGTAATTGCCCTGATATTCTTTATAATTAGTAAGTTATTTGGAAGAAAATAGATCTCAATCGGCAATAGACGAATGGCAGGCAGCAAAGATGTATTTGCCAATTGTCTATTGCAAACTGCCTAATGGTTCCTGAATTCCTGGGAGATCATTAATCCATACTTGCCGCCATCGACGATGCCGATACCAAGCCGGCCAAATTCGGGTCGCAGAATATTTTCACGATGACCGGGTGAATGCATCAACCCGCTATGGGCAATATCGAGCGTTGGCGCCAACGCAATATTTTCACCCGCATTGGTAAATTTAACGCCGTCATTGCGCATGCGGTCGAACGGGTTCTTTCCATCGGGTGATACGTGCGAAAAGTATCCCCGCTGAAACATATCGACGGAATGCTTGCGGGCAACCGCCGTCAATTCCGGATCGGCCTTCACCGTATTCAAACCTGCTTTTATTCTTTCCGCATTTACCCAGCTTAACATACGAACCTCAAGATCGGCCCTGGAGGGTGGTGCTATTACTGTAAAAGGAAGGATCACTGTTTCATCGGAGCCCGGTTTTACCGTTAACCGGTTCATTGTTCTTTCCACTTCATTAAATACCAGCGACAATTTGGTTTCTATCCATTCGGCCGGAACCGACAGCAATACCACAAACCGGCTTTCGCGGGTTTTATTTGAAACGTTATTGCTGATGGGCAGTGCCAGCAAAAGGGCCGCTATGATCACCGCATGGGCAACCCCGTTTAAGAAACCGGGCAGCATGCCGAGAAATTTATTATCCCAGCGGCCATGCGTTTCCGCCGGAATACGGTGCAATGTTTTGTTGGTAAGCAAATTTGTTAATACCCGCATGAGGACATAAGTAACAATAAACGCAAAAGGCAGGGCCCAGGAGCCGAGCGCGGGAATATATTTGTTGATAAAAATAGTAGGGTATGGATATAATAAAAAGGTGACCGCAATACTGATCACCAGGCTCAGCAAATACAATAACTCGAGGATAAATCCTTTTTGCCAACCGTCCCAAATACCATAAGCTACTATTATCAGTAGCAGTACATCAACCCAATTCATACTTACGAGCCTTTGGTGTTAATAGTAAAAAACCATGCTACAGGTACGAATTGTAATTTTTCAGGTATTCTCTTGTAAGATTTACAGGCGGGCGGATCGTATTGTTGCTAAAATTCTACACTTCTGTTCGAAAAGGGGTTTAAAAAGTAAGGCCCGGATAGAAATCCAGGCCTGTTAAAAATCCAATATCCTATGAAAAACCGATATACTAACGGTGTGCGTGGTTCGTAAATTGTTTCCCGGAAAAAATTATTTTTTTGCCCCCGGATGTGAACTGCTTCCAAACTGAGAATGTGTTGTTTATACCTATTAATAAATTACAACAACTCCCGGTTTCAGGAAGCCGGCTTTTTGCCGTTCAACCGGCAATAAAAAGAACTATTACCGCATGATACCAGAATCGATCACACGTCCAACATATTTATTATCCTGCAAGATCCAGGTAACTTCATATTTGCCGATCGCTTCGCTGTTCAGCATATAGATATACATCTTCTTTTTGTCGGCCGACAGGTACACCGCATTATGTGTTTTGATGGTGCCACCGTCTGAATAAGTAAAATCAGGGTGGTACAGATCGGCATATGCAGCCGGCGGTATAGCCACAGTATCTTTATTATTAACTATAACAGTAACCGAAGTTATTGCTGCAGTCGGTATGGTGCCATAATCACCATAATAAGGCTTACCATCTATTTTAACGAGGTATTTCTTGTCATAGTAATAAAACAATTTGTGCTTGCCGGCATCGAAAGGGCCGCTTTTAATAACCACTTTAACATTATTGCCTTCAAAGGTTATTGAATGCATATTGAAGTCGGTAGCAGGTAATCGTTCGAGCGGATTTTTGCCAAGTCGCTCATCGATGCCGCCGATGGTGAAAGTGGCCAGGTCGTTACGGATTTCGCCTTTGGGGTATTTCGTAAAGCTTTCCCTTTTGTTACGGAGATCGGGCATCGGTTCGTCCTGGGCCAGGGCGCCAATACTCAGGCCCAGTATGCACAGGCATAGTAGAAATCGCATAGAATGAAGTTGTGGGTTCTGCAAATTATTCCAGGCGAAAATAGCTACAATTGGAGGAATTTGAGCTAAAGGTTTGTTAACAGTAAGTTGAAAAGGTAATAGCGTTTATACAGTTCATAAAGGCCTGAACTTCCAGACCTCCGACTATATTCAGAAGGCTGAATTTTCAGGCCCTGGGAACTATTTACTTCTTCACCGGTGCTAACTGTTGGAACGCAGCCCCTCCTTCAAGATTAAACACGGTAAAACTATCAACTGAATGGGCTTCGGCTGCATGGGCAAAATATTCGGGCCGGTTACTGCCCCATTGCACCGAACAATTCCGTAACCTTATGTTCTGCGCCTGGTCGAAGTAAAAGGCCGAAGTGCGTCCTTTTACAAAACCTTCCACATTGGCCGGGCGACGGTCATACACCCCGCCGGGAATATTGGTGCTTTTATTGATCTGTACATCAACACCATCAAAGTAAATATTGGCGATCTTGCCGGGTGTTTCACCGCTTACATAAATACCGTTCTCGCTGATGCATTTAATATTGTTGAAAGAAATATTGTATACCATGCCTACCCTGCCCTCTGTAGCGCCTTTTGGAAAACGCCAGTTGGCATCCTTGTGATCGATCTTTGCCCGGCGGTAAGCGGTAACATAAATGGGTTCGGCCTTGCCCCACCACACATCGGAGAATAAATGTCCCTCGATGATCATGTTTGAAAAAATGACATCGTGCACCACGCCTTCATCGCGGTTTTGGATACCGACGCCGCGGTTGCTGTTCTTTATAATGCAATTATTAAAAACAACCTGGCGGATGGTATCCATGTTCTCAGAACCGATCTTAATGGCGCAGCTTCGCGAGGTCATGGTACAGTTGCTTACTGTTATATTCTCGCAACGGCCGAACTCTTCGTATTCGCGGCGGTTCTTCAGGCAAATACAATCGTCGCCGCTTTCAATATAACAATCGCTGATGCGTACATTTTTGCTGTGGTCTACATCGATGCCGTCGCTGTTGCGCACTTTTAATGAATTCAATAAGGTAATGCCCGAGATCACCACATCATTGCAACCGGCCAGGTGAATGGTCCAGTAGGCTGAATTGCCTATGCGCACATCCCTGATGCGGATATTTTTTCCACCGATGATCGTAAGTACATGCGGCCGGGGATCGAGTACATTGAAAGGCTTTAGTTCATACGAATCGTCGAGTTCTTTGCCCATAAAGGAAATGCCGTTTCCATCTATTTCGCCCAAGCCAGTGACAGATACATTCTGAATATTTTCGCCGCCGATCCAGATGGTGCCTTCCCCGGGGTTCTGGCGGAAAGCGCTTTTAGTGTAAACTTTCTCATCGGGATTGGCCAGCAGCTTCGCTCCCGCTTCCACATGCAGATCGATGTTCGATTGCAAGTTGAACGGGCTTGCCATAAACACCCGGCCGGCGGGCAGCAGTACGCGGCCGCCGCCACTCTTCGCACAGGCATAGATCGCTTTTTGAATGGCCGGCGCATCATTTGTTTTACCGTCGCCTCTGGCGCCGTAGGTCATAACATTGAAGATACGTTGCGCCGTAAGCGGCAGGGTTATAATCAATACAAGACTTATAATAGTAAGTTTCTTTATCATCACGATTGCGTTTTATTTAATTCCAGCAGGCCTTGCCATGGGCGCTGCGCCCCAGCTGCCGGGTTGTTGTTGTAATTCAATTTCGAGCATGCCGCCTTTCATGATATCGGCATACGTAATAAAATTCCGGCTGAAGGTTTTACCGTTCAGCTTCACCTGTTTTATATAGGCATCGCCTTCCGATTGCTTCTTACAAACGATCTGCAGTTTTTTATTACCGGGTAACCGCAGCGTTACTTTATCGAAAATGGGCGAACAAAGCAGATGCTCACCCGAAACCGGGTCAACCGGGTACAGACCGATCGCAGCAAACACATACCAGGCGCTCATTTGCCCCGCATCGTCATTACCGCTTAACCCCCCGGGTCCATCGCTGTATTCTTCACTTAAGATATTCCGCACTACCTGTTGCGTTTTCCAGGGCGATGGCGTGTAATTGTACATGAACGGGATCTGGTGCCCCGGCTCATTCCCATGCCAGTATTCATTTTTGGCAAACAGGGTGTCGAGCGCTTTCTCCAACGCTTTATCGCCACCCATGAGGTTCGCCAACCCGTTTACATCGTGCGGAACGTAAAATGTGTACTGGCGCGGGGTGCCTTCCGTTATATAGGGCTCGCGTTTGTCGGCATTGAAAGGTTTATACCAATGACCGTCAATATATCTTCCGCGAACCAGGCCCACGCTGCTGTCAAATACATTTTTATAATTCAAAGCGCGTTTGCGCAGTTCTTTATAGTCGGCTGTTTTATTCAATCCTTTGGCTACCACCGATAAAGCATAGTCGTCATAAGCATATTCGAGGGTGCGGCTCACCTGTTCTTTTTTATGAAACGCTTCCTGCACGCTATCTTCCATGGGAATATAACCGTATTGCAAATACGATGGAAGGGCGCGGCGGCCTTTTCCATTAACGTAATCCTCTTTATTGGGAGAATCGAAAGCATTTTGACGCATCAGCCGGTAAGCGGCCGTTACATCGTAATTCCTTATTCCTTTAGCGTAAGACGAAGCAATAAATGCCGTTACATGATCACCGATCATGGCGGCGGTATAACTGTTCCAGCAGGGGAAAATGGGCAGCCACCCACCCTGTTTGCCTTTCAGGATCATTGACGAAACAAACTGGTTCACCCGCGCCGGCTGCAGGATCTGCAGCAAAGGCAGTTGCGCGCGGTAAATATCCCACATGGAAAAATCATCGTAGTACTGTCCGTTCAATAATTTCCTTATGGGCAACCCACCCGTAAACGGCGGATAGGCGCCACTAACATCGCTGTAAAGCCGTGGATGCTGCAGCGCATGGTACATAGCTGTATAAAAAATCCGTTTATCTTTTTCATTGCTGCCCTGCACCTGTATTTGTGCAAGCGCCTGTTCCCAGCTTTGTTTTGCCTTTGATAAAACAGTGGCAAAATCCCAGGTGGCAATTTCCGCCCGTAAATTGTTTTGGGCTTCTGTGGCGCTGCTGAATGAAGTTCCGATACGAACCCGCAGCTTTTCGCCTTTTTTTAAAGCAAACCCGGCATACACCCCATTGCTGTTTTTATCTGGAACGCTGCCTGCCTGCGGTGTTATATCACTAAACCTGCCTCCACTTGCCGGTAACTTTTCAAATTGTACAAAGAAATGACCGCTAAAACCGGCCTGGCTGCCCCAACCCTGGTAAATACGATGAACCGGATTATACCCCCACACTGTTCCTTTGACCGGATCTACATGCACTTCACCTTCACCGCGGTCGCTGTTAGGCATAATGAGCAGGAACAGGCTATCATCCTGTTGAACGGTAAACTGCATCATACCACAACGGGCGGTAGCCGTTATTTCGGTTATACAATGGTATGCCGGCAACTCAACTTTATAATAAGCAGGCGTGGCAATTTCCTGCTGATGTGAGAATGGTGTGGCAAAGTTCGTCGTTCGAAGAGAACCGGTCACGGGCATAATGGTAAAGCTGCCATAATCCTGCATACACGATCCGCTGACCCAGTGCGTTCCGCGAAAACCATTGATGAGACTGTCTTTATAAAAATAGGGTGGAATACATTTTGTTTCTGAAGTTCTCGTTTGCGGCGTCCATTGCGTCATACCGAATGGCACGCCCACTGCCGGAATGGTATTGGCATTTTTTTCAGAGCCGGCTTCGCTGTGTTTCTGTGCAGCCGTCGTTGTTGACGGGGCAGTGCCTGATAAAGGCTGTACGTATTGTACCAGGTTCTGACCGTTCACATTCATGAAACTCCCTGTCAATATGGATGCAATCGTATATGATAGTAACTTCTTCATTTATTGATTCTATTATCGTGAACCGGCGATCCAACTATCTTTCCTCCATCACTTCAACCGCCTTACTTTCTTCCACAGGAAGTGTCAATTTACTCAATGTTTTATTTGTAACCCCATTCAACACTATTACCGGCACAGTGCTGCAAACCGGAACACGCACTTCATTCAGCACCAAACCATCCACTTCATCAAAAATACCTGCGGGGCGGTAATCGGGTTGCTGCTGATTGAATTGTACATTTTGCAGCGACAGGCCTTTTGCATGGCGCACATACAGGGCCCATGCCGGTAGTTCGCCAAACATAGAGAATTCGGGATACCCGGCTGCATTTTCAGGTACGCGGGATAATGAATCCCAGTCAAAATATGCTTTATCCTTCATTCCACCGCCTTCATAAGTAATGGTAATATTTTTAAGTTCTACATCCTGTATTTGATGCCCGGGTAAGCCAACAATGGATGCCGGGAATACATTATGCTGGTATTTTTGCGGCGGTCCTTCTACAGGATAACCGGCGTCGGGTTTACCGGCCGGTACCTGTACCTGCATATCGGCAATACGGATGTTTTTTACCGCGCTGTAAACCGAATCGGTATTGCGATGCCCCAGCCTGATAAAAAAGGCATTGCCGGTATTCACCGCTTTTATCTGTTGAATATCTACATTCTCGAGAAAACCGCCATCAACCGCTTCCAGCGCAATGGCCGAACGGTAAGTATCGTATATGTTCAGGTTCTTCACTGTTATGTTCCTGAAACCGCCTCGCGAGCCGGTACCCAGTTTAAAGGCACTGGCGCTGCTGCGTAACGTGCAATTCGATACGTGTATGTTCTCGCACCAGCCGGGCCCGCCTTCCGATTTCAGGCATATGGCATCATCAGCCGCGTTTACATTACAATTGGTGATGGTTACATTTTGGGAGTTCACAATATCGATGCCATCATTGTTCCAGTATTCTGTGCTGTTCACCGTAACACTGTCAATTATTACATTTTTGCAGTTACGATAGTCCTGCACCCACCCGGCACTGTTCTTTACGGTAACGCCTTTCACCACCACACCGGTGCAGTTGGCAAACGCAATAATACCGGGACGGTTCTTTTCACCGGGCCGTTTTGTTTTCCATTGTGCGTCATTTAATTTGCCCTGATGCAATAAACTGATCAGGTCTTTTACCACTTCGCGGCCGCGGCCATCGATCTCGCCATAACCGGTGATAGACACCTTTTGTTGATCAGTGGCAGTTATGAGATATTCTGCTTCACCTTTACCATAATCGAGCCGGCTGGTACTACCCAGTAACACGGCGTCTTTATTCAAAAATAAGTGAACACCATTTTTTAGCCTGATAACGCCGGTAACAAACCGCCCCGCAGGAACAATAACTTTTCCGCCACCGGCTGCGGTTGCCCTGTCAATAGCTTTCTGAATGAATATTGTATTAAGGGTACGGCCATCGCCTTTAGCACCAAAGTCAGTAATGTTATAGGTTCTGGTTTGACAGAACGAACCGGAGTTTGTACAGGAGATCAATAATAGTAGTAAATATAGTTGGCGTGCCACGATTAGTTGTTAGTTGTAAGTTCTAAGTTAAAGGTTGTAAATTTTTCACTTCCGGAAATTTCCAGCGGTTTGCGTTTTCGGCTGGCAGTTGTATTGCCCGGCGCCTTAATGACTTGTTGCATTCTGCATTTACATCAGGCTTTGATCTGTTTTCCTCGTTGCCTTTATGCCTTGTTGCCTTATTTGCCTCATTGCCTGTTTTTAAAAAAAACTCCAGGCTGGAAAGCCCGGAGGGTCAGTATTTACTGCTACATGATTATGAAAAAAATCGTAATTGCATTTAAAAAATGAACCAGGACTATGTGGATTTTAAAAACGGTTCTTCAAAATTTATTAAATAGGCCGGGCTCCAGTGTGCAAGCCCGGCGCTCTGGTCATCGCCTTTCCTAAAACTAAAGTTTATATGTTAGGGTTACAGATTAATTTAGGAATCGGATTAATACGGGTTCAATTTTCAGTCAATATTATTAGTAACCTGGATTTTGCGTCAATTTACTGTTAGTTGCCAATGCTCTTGTTGGTATTGGGAAAATACGACGATAAGTATCTGAGTTGGTTTTAAAACCATACGCGCTTTCAAATTTCCCAAACCGGATCATATCATTACGGCGCCAGCATTCCCAGGTAAACTCACGGCCTCTTTCAGCATACAGGTCATCGAGGGTAACCGAGGACCATGCAGCCGAAGTAGTACGATTGCTGCGGACCATATTTACCAGCGACAAAGCTGTTTGGCCATTAGTGGCAGCACCGCCGCGAAGGATCGCTTCTGCTTTCATCAACAGCACATCGGAATAACGGAACAGCGGTGCGTCGTTGTTTTGGTTACGGGAAGCGGAATTGGCATCGGGATAAAATTTGATATTACGGATACCCATATTCCAGGCAATTTCATCGTTACCCAGGTCCAGGGCAGAAACACTCTGGCGCAAGCTTATTACAGAGTCAATGTATAGATCATAAATGTAAGAAGCACTTCCATCTGATCCGCCGTAAAACTGATTGTATCCTTTTTTGGTAGTAGCCACTTTTATTGTATCGCCATTTGGCCACTTCTGAATACCAACCAGCCATTGATCATTACGAATATCATTGGCATCTGTAAAATATGCATTATAGAAACCGGAAAGCGTAGCACGGGGACCGCTGGGTTTGGTATTTTTCAACCCATTTCCGCTGGTTTCGTTCATAACTATCTGGTCAAAGGAATAGCCACCTGGTGTAGCGCCCGAATAACGGTATTTAATACCCAGGTTCCTGTTCAGGTCGTAACGTCCGTGGAAAAGATACCCGTTGCTGGTGGCCGGATCATAAGGAATGGCAAATATAAACTCCTTAAAAGAAGGGCCATTAGTTGGATAGAACATATTTAAATAAGAACCGCGCGCTTCAATGGCAAAATTTCCGGAACTAATGATATCGTCGCAGGCCGCAATACACTCGTTGTTCTTGGCGGTGCCTGTATATACCTGTGCATTCAGATACAATTTAGCCAGTAATGCCTGGGCCATCCACCTGGTAACTTTTCCATAAGTACTGCTACCGGTTGCTGTTTTAAGGTATGGGAGAGCTGCCTTTAACTCCGATTCTACATAGCTGAATACCTGCGTACGCGGCGCTTTTTCCTGAACACCAGGACTGGGATAAACTGTATCGAGCGGTACATTACCAAACATGTCGAGCAATTCCCAATAGGCCAGTGCTCTTAACGTTTTTATTTCCGCTATAGCGGTATTTTTAGCGTCGCTTTCAGGCGCAGTTCTGAATGTATAGATAGTTTGGTTACAAAGCCCGACAATGCCATATGTGTCTGACCATGCTGTTCCTATCCAGCCATGATCTTTTGTCCAGCTGTGCCGGTGAAGGTCAATATACCCGGCACCATCGTACCAGTTACCGCCATAGCTCGGCAGTATGGCTTCATCGGAAGGCAGTTCCTGCACAAACCAGAAAGTAAGCGGATAATGCCCGCGCAAATTGGTGTAAATGGTACCGATAACAGACTGAAACTGTTCATCGTTGGTTGGGAAAACATCCCCGGTATACAGGGAATTCGGATTAACCGTTATTTTATGGCAGGCGCCCACTGCTGTTGCTACTGCCAGTATGATTATATATAATCGCAAATGCTTTTTCATAATTCTTGTTTTTATCGTTAGAAACCAACTGACACGCCAAACAAAATAGTTCTGGTCTTGGGATAAAAGTTGTTATAATCAATACCCAGCGACGCACCACCCTGATTGATCTCAGGATCTATTCCTTTATATTTTGTTATTACAAAAGCGTTATTTATGGTAGTATAGAACCGTAGTTGTTTAATATAGGGACTATTGAGCTTAATGCGGTATCCCAGGGTGGCATTATCCAAACGGATATAGGAGCCGTCTTCCACAAAACGCGATGAATAGTTGTTATTCTTTGCATCGGACTTTGCATCATCCATTGCATCAGGTGAAATGTTGGTTACACCTGCAGAAGATACGTAATGCAGATCGGCACGGGTAGCATTGAAAATTTTGTTGCCGGTTACACCGCGTATAAAGAGATTAAGATCGAAATTTTTATACCGGAAATTATTTACCCAGCCAAACAACAGTTTCGGATGCGGGCTTCCCAATGGATAATAATCTACTCTTTGAGTTGGATTATCTGTTTCATCACCTTTACCTGTTAGAAACAAAGAGTTACCTGATGCATCTTTACCTGTATATTTAAATGAATAGAACTGACCTAAAGGACCGCCAACAATAAACATTTGTAAAGTACTTCCTGTAGTTCCCGGGCCATCTAATTGAGTATAGGCAACAGAATCGGCATTTACGCCAAACTTGTCGGGCCCCTTTAAGTTCAATATTTCATTCTTATTGCTTGCCAGGTTCAGGCTGGTATTCCAGCTAAAATCCTTCGTATTAACAGCACTGATATTCAAGCTAAATTCAATACCGCGGTTCCTTAATTTACCCACGTTCATTACCACAAAACCACTGGGATCTACCGTTTGCGGTACAGCATAGCCGAAGATCATTCCCGTAGTCAGCTTTTCATATACGTCGATAGAACCAGAGATTCTTCCATTCAATACGCCATAATCAAGGCCTATGTTTTTGGTAGAAGTCTTTTCCCATTGCAAATCGTCGTTCCAGCCCTGTCTAACACCGAATGAAGAAGCAAATACGCCGCCATTGTAATAGGTACCAGTCTTATTGTACAACTGTTGCGCAGAATAAGCGCCCAGTCCGAAAGCATTACCGGTTTCCCCGTAGCTGGCCCTTAATTTAAGGTCGCTTATAACTTCGCTATTCCGCATAAAATCTTCCTGCGAAATGCGCCAGGCCGCACCTACAGAAGGGAAATAGCCCCATTCTTTATTTTTACCAAACACAGAGCTGCCGTCTCTTCTGATAGAAGCCTGCAATATGTACTTTTCATTAAAATCGTAGTTAAGCCTGGCGAAATCTGAGATAAAATTCGTTTCCTCGTATAACGAACCGCCAAAATCTACGGCAAATCCATTTACCGTTTGATAGTTACCTAAACCCATGTTATAATAGGTAGTATAATCAGAGATAAAATTGGTCTGGCTGGTTTGTAAACCATCGCCGCTGGTGTTCTTTTGCCAGCTGTAGCCCACCACAGCTTTAATATTATGCAGTCCCAAATGTTTAGCCCAGGTTAAATAAGACTCCAGCGTTTTTGTAGTACTCTGATAATAACCCCTGTACGCTAAACCGCTGGAATAAAAATTACGTAACGCGCGGCCGCCACCGGGGTCACCGTTTGTGTAAAAACCGCCGCCGTTATATTTTTGAGAATAATAACTGTTATAATATTCACCATGCAGCCAGGTGCCTTTCTGATAAGCCAGGTTCATATTATAGGTAAAACCGAATGGCAACTTAGCTTCTACGGTAAATGCGCCCTGCAATGAACCGTATTTGGTATCGTCCTTGGCATTTTTAATGATGGAAACCGGATTAAAATAACCCGTATTATTCAGGTTCTCGAAAAAAGTACCATCGGGATTATAAATTGGAGAAGTTGGGTTGTATTTTACCGCCTGTTGAAAAACCATGTTCTGGAAAGGTACATTGGATGATTTGCTGTTGCTGCTCATCACATTCAACCCGAAGATCAAATGATCGTTCAGCGCACGATGCTCGGCAGATATACGGGCAATCACTCTTTCCAGGCTGCTTTGCATAATGATACCATCCTTTTTCAGATAGTTCAGGCTGGCGCTGTAGGTACTTTTATCGGTACCGCCGCTGAAAGAAATATTATGATTGTGCGAATAAGCTTTATCTTTTTGAATGGCCTTCATCCAGTCGGTACTGGCGCCCTTATCATCATTGGGGTTTATCGATCCACTGTTCTTGCGAACATATTCCCTTAATTGAGTGGTATCCATCAAATCCAGGCCGTTTGAAACCGATTCAATACCCACATAACCGCTGTAAGTAGTTTGCAGGGCGCCTTTTTTTCCCCTTTTGGTGGTTACCATTATTACCCCGTTACTGGCTTTATTACCGTAAATGGCCGTGGCCGAAGCATCCTTCAACACATCAATGGAAGCAATATCGTCCGGAGCAACCGTGTTGATATCACCACCGGGAATACCATCAATTACATAAAATGGACCTTGCGGGCTGTTAATTGTAGAAGCGCCACGCAAAATAACCGCCGCAGGCCTGTTTGGGTCACCGCTTGCAGTAATGTTCAACCCCGGCACTTTACCCTGCAGCAACTGGCCTACATCGCCAATGGCGCCGCGGTTGAGGTCTTCGGGTTTAACAGATGTAATAGCACTGGAAAGGGTTTTACGTGACCCTTTACCATAACCTACCACCACCACATCAGTCATCATGTAGGCTGAGGTTTGCATAGTAACATCAAACGTTGTTTTACTTCCAATCAGGATCTCCTGATTCTCAAGTGAAACACCGCTAAATACCAGTACATCTCCTGTTTGCGCAGGAATGATGAACGTACCACCCGATTTTGTAATAGTAACAAGATTCTTTCCCTTTACAGAAACCGAAACCCCAGCCAATGGGCGACCTGTTGAGTCTTTTACTGTTCCGGAAATTTCCTGTGATTGTGCCAGCAGATACAGTGGCGTTAAGAATAGCAGCAGCAATAGGCGTTTACCCGCGCCTTTCGGGAGCGACCGACAGAGCAATCTCATAACGTAAGTTTTAGGTTAAAGTGTTAAATCTTCCTTCTGGTTTTTTAAAGTCAATTAAATGTACCTGTTACATTTATATGCATATCTCTAAAAAAACACAACTACCTGAAAATTGTGTTTTACATTGCATACGATTACCTGCACACTGATTCATAACCTATGCGCATAGGCATAACTTACCTGTTCAGTGTATAAAACAAGGAATGGATAAAGTTTTCGGGTGATACTTTTTTGTTTGTTACTAAAATTTTATGGTAGATGGTAGGTATTTGGCAACCAGGTCCTCATAATAAGGCCGAAGCTGCTTCCAGTCTGGTGGTGTGGGACATTTTGAATACAGGTCATATGGGTTGAACAACTTAACCCATTTCAGCATTTCACGATCGTGATCATCTAACAGGTGGTCATAAGCGCCCTCGCGATGCCAGGCATAAAATGAGTGATACCGCAGCATATATAAGCCAGGCTCGGGTAAATAATCTTTCAACATCTGATATACATACTCATCGTGTCCCCATGACATGCTTACATTTCGTAATCCGCAATTTTGCGTATATACTCCTAGTTTAGTGCTAAAAACGGGATCAGTGTAATCATTATTGTGCTTAAAAAATTCGGGATAAACAACTTTATCTGAATAAGCGCAGCCAACGGGGAAGGTATCACCAACAACAGCCCATTGCGGCTCACCAAACAAACAAAGCACCTTGCCCATATCGTGCATCAAACCGGTGAGCACCATCCAATCGGGGTGGCCGTCGGCACGTATGGCTTCCGATGCCTGTAACAGGTGTTGAAACTGGTCGAGGTCTGTATCCGGGTCAGAATCATCAACCAGCTGGTTCAGAAAATTGAAAGCATCCCAAACCGACATTTCTTTACGGTTGAACTGTAAAAAATCTTTTCTTTTCTGTTGAACGAATGCAAACGTCTGGTGCGTATGGTTAAGGCGATAGAACTCGCGCACGGTATCGCGGCCAGGTTCTTCGTAATTGCGGTATGCTTCTTTTGATTTTTCTTTTGCTATGGAATCGGGGTCAGGATAGCGTTGCAGAACGTCGTCTTCCCATTCATCCAGACTTCCGAGTGGATTAATTTCTTTCTCAGTGAATTTACCAGGAACTGCCATGCAATCGTTGTTTTGTAATTAAGACTGGTGTTGAATCTGAAACTAAGTTCTACTTTTTTGCTAAAGATTGTTAGCGATCATTTAACTTTATTTACGAAAACGGTTGCGAGAAAATGCAGCATTTTGCCAAGTAAAAAAGTCTGTATTACAACCATTTAAGGCCTTGAATACCGCAATGAGTAAAGTCAACATAAAGGTTTTAGCAGAACAGTTGCAACTGTCGGTTTCAACTATCTCAAAAGCGTTGCGCGATAGTTATGAGATCAGCGATGAGACAAAAAAGAAGGTACTGGAGCTGGCAACGCAGTTAAATTATGTACCTAATCCATACGCCAGCAGCCTGCGCAAAAAGAAAAGCAAAACCATTGCGGTAGTGTTGCCGGAAGTGGCCGATAACTTTTTCTCGCTCGCTATCAATGGCATTCAATCAATTGCCGAAACCAAAGGTTATCATGTACTTATCTATTTATCGCACGAAAAATTCGCCAACGAAAAAACGATTCTTGAAGACTGTCAGAGCGGCCGCGTAGACGGGGTACTGATCTCCATTTCCAGCGAAACGAAATCGGCGGAACATATTAATAAGTTACAGGCCAATAATATCCCGGTTGTTTTTTTCGACCGCGAACAGGAATCGATTGAAACAGCACGGGTAACCACCAATGATTACGACTGTGGTCTTTTGGCAGCCAATCATTTATTAAAGAAAGGCTGCCGCAAACCGGCATTTGTAAGTATTTCGCAAAGCCTGCCCATTTGCCTGAACCGGGAAGAAGGATTCAAAGCAGCGCTTAAGGAAGCCGGTATACCCGAAGCAGACCAACAGATAATATATTGTACCGATAACGACAGTATGTATGAACAAATAAAAACCTTTTTGCAAAGTAAACACCGCCCCGATGGATTGATCGCTTCTGTTGAAAAGATCGTTACTCCCGTTTACCTTGCCTGTCATGAATTGGGTATACACATACCTGGGGATATCAAAGTGATAGCGTTTGCCACGCTCGACACTGCCCCCATTCTGAACCCCCCGCTTACCACCATTACCCAGCCCGCCTTTGAAATTGGGAAAGCCGCGGCTACCCTGCTTTTTAAGGGAATTGAGAAGAGTACGTTTGATTTAAGTAAAGAGCGGATGGTGATACCATCGGTTCTTATTGAACGGGAGTCGACTGCAGGAGGAAGTTGAAAAGGTGATGAAACTAGTTCCCCCTATCAACATTATCAACTCTATTAACTTTTCAACCGGGGCGAAGCCCCACGCAACCGTATTCGTAACTTTTTCTACCTATTTATGATTCAGATCATAATAATGAAATGAAAGAAATATATTGTGCATGAAACTATCACACACAGTTAACGATTGCACATGCGCTTAGAACTTGCTGATTACCTGATCATTCTTGTTTATTTCATTTTTGTTATTGGCGTTGGTTTTCTTATAAAAAAGAAAATAAAATCAAGTAATGATTTCCTCACCAGTAGCCGTAGTATCCCGCTCTGGATCACCAGTCTGGCTTTTATATCAGCCAACCTTGGCGCCCAGGAAGTGATCGGAATGGTGGCATCCGGCGCCAAGTACGGTATAATGACCGTACACTTCTACTGGGTAGGCGCCATTTTCGCCATGGTATTCCTTGGCGTTTTTATGATGCCGTTCTATTATGGAAGCCGCGCCCGCAGCGTGCCCGAATACCTGTCGCTTCGCTTTGATGAAAAAACGCGGGGCTTAAATGCCATTTCCTTTGCCGTTATGACGGTGTTCTCATCGGGCATTTCATTGTATGCGCTGGCAAAACTGATGGAAACGATTCTCCATTGGGATTTCGATATCTCTATATGGGTTTCGGCCGGCATTGTAATGGTATACACCTTTCTCGGCGGGTTAACCAGTGCGGTATATAATGAAGTATTGCAGTTCTTCTTAATTGTATTGGGACTATCACCCCTGGTAATAATATCCCTGCACGATGCCGGTGGCTGGGATAATATCAAATCCTTACTGCAACCCGAAATGACGCATGCCTGGAAATACATGGGTAACGCCAACGATAATCCCATGGGCCTGCACTTTATGTCATTGATCTTCGGCTTGGGTTTTGTAATGTCGTTCGGTTACTGGTGTACCGACTTCCTCGTGGTGCAAAGGGCCATGATCGCCCGTAATATGGGCGATGCACAACGCACACCCATCATTGCGGCCATCCCGAAGATGGTGATGCCGCTGATAGTGGTATTACCCGGGCTTATCGCCATTACTTTAATGCAACCTGCGCTTGCATCAAAAGGCTATAGCATACCAACAACCGCCAATGGCGAACTGGATTATACCATGACGCTGCCATCGATGATCGCGCATTACTACCCTACCGGCATCCTTGGTGTGGGCATTACCGCGCTCATCGCTTCATTTATGAGCGGCATGGCCGGTAACGTAACCGCCTTCAACTCCGTGTTCACTTTCGACATTTATCAATCGTATTTTGTAAAGAATAAAAGCGACCGGCATTACCTGCTGGTGGGAAAAGCTATAACGGTGGTGGGCATCCTCATTTCCATTGCCACCGCTTACATTGCCAAAAGCTTTAACAACATCAACGACTTTCTGCAGCTGGTGTTTGGGTTTGTGAACGGCCCGCTGTTTGCGACATTCCTGCTGGGCATGTTCTGGAAACGAACTACAGGCCATGGCGCCTTTTGGGGGCTGGTTGCCGGAACCGCTGCTGCCGCTGCAACGCATGGGCTTACTGTTGCCGAAGGCAAGGGTGGCTGGATAGCCGAATGGTATACCATCAAAAGCGGTATGGGTCAGGCGTTTATCGTAGCTGCCGTTTCGTGGACCTTCAATTTCTTTACAACAATTATCGTGAGCCTCTTCACCAAACCCAAACCCGACGAGGAATTAAAAGGTTTGGTATATTCGTTAACGGAGAAACCGAAGTACCACGAGCAAAAATGGTATTTGCGGGTAGTGCCGCTGGGCCTGTTGCTGTTGGCGATCACCATACTGTTGAACATAATTTTCTTTTAACTAATAATTGCTTCCATGTACAAAAAATTAAACGATCTGCAATTTGTCATTGGTTTGTTCTTTTCGGTTGTTGCTGTTATCCTGTTGCTCAATGTAATGCTGGGCAGCAACGTGGCCGGCAGGCTGAACACTTTAACCGGTGCAGGGTTTCTGGTATTTGGTTTGGCGATGATGTTGATCAGAAAAGGCAACAAGGCATAGAGTAACGAGGCATTAGGGATGCCAGGTATTGATCCAATGACCAGATACTGGGGTGCTGTGGTTATGAAATCAACGTAATTTATTTAAATTTCCATGAAGGAAATGATGTACCTAATTTTTCTTTGATTTCGGCAAAAGAAATTATCCAGGTGCGGCACATCCTATTTAAACAATAAATGTATTTTTTCAGGAATTTCTTTTACCTCAGAATTAAGCAGTTGCTCAACAGTATATACAAACTGCTTTTCAGGTCCGATGAACTTATAACATATTGTATCTTTTGATTGCCAGGAAATTTTTTCGATCAGGAAAACCTCAAAATCGGTTTTATATATCAAATGCCGGACGAGTTCCTTTTTTTTGTTATCGAACAAAACAATATATATATCATACTTTCCCGTATCGTAAATATGGTATAATCCTGCATAATAATGTTTGCCTGGCGAAGCAAAAAGCTTATCCTTAAACCACCATTCATTTTTAAGTTCAGATTCAAGACATTTATTGTAGGCGTCCATTACTACGTTGATATCCCATTTCTCTTTTTCACTCAAATGACATAACACTTCGTAAATAGTATCGAGCGTAATCTTCTTTTTCTCAAAATCAGTAGCAGGCATCTGTATAGCGATTTTGCTTATATCATACCACACCCAGGCAAAACCCCCGGTTATATCATACGTTAAATGTTTTTCTGCATTATCCTCAATGCTCACATTAAGGATCCTTACATTGTTTGTAACAAGTTTTCTTTTTATAAGTCTCATGAAAAGGTGTGTAACACTCCCTGAAATTTTCTTATAAGGTGAAATTTCAACAGCCTCATCATAGATCTCTATTTCATTCAGATATACCATGCATTTATTTTTTTAATCTTCCGTAAAGTCTCCCCTGTATGGGAGGCGCCAACCTTTTTGGATGTTTAAATCTATATGCCTTCACCTTATCATATTTCTACCGACAATAAAAAAGGTTGGCCATCCGCCAACCGGGATGGCCAACCCTAACAACTTAATACATGTATTCCGGCGGCTCAATACCGTGTGTACGTAAATATACAACCGCCTGGCCGCGGTGATGGGTAATATGGTCGAGGGTGGCATGAGCGCCGTACCCCGATTGCTCATCGAGCGTTTGCCCTTTAACCGTTTTTTGCAGTGAATCGAATGCCTTTGTAAGATATGCCACTATATCTTTTTTTGATGTTTTTGCCGGCGGCGGCGCCCATTCAGTTTTATTGCCTTTGATATAATTATCTTCCCACCAGTGAATACCATAGGCTATGTGGTGTAATAATTCACCAAAATCCCAACCGGCGCCTTCCGGTTTATAATGATAGTCTTTGTCGGGCATGGCTTCGGCAACCTGTAATGTGTACTTCCTTGAATTTTCGATGGTTGATAATAATTGATCTTTCATAACGCTGTATTTTCAGCAAAGCTATACAGCCGCTTTCCGAAGCACTTAAGGAATCCTGCTAATTTCAAATGGAAGGTTATTATTGTGGATTTGAGCCTTGTCAGAATCGCAGTGTTGCTTTTTTAATGTTTCTACTTCACCGCCATACATTTTCGTAAATCCCAGCCTTAATGACTCTTCTATGTCTTCACAGGCTTCAATGGGTTTCTTCAACCCCAGATATATAAGCGCTCTTGTGCGAAATGCGTAGGAATTAGCCGGGTAAAGTTTGATAGAGGTATTGATATCAGTCAATGCATTTTTCAACTCACCCAGTTTATACCTGTTAAAGGCCCTGTTACTATAAGCCAAAGGTTCTTCAGGATCAAGTTCAAGCACTTTATTGAAGAATTTGATGGCCGTTTTGTGATCGCCCATTTCCTGGTACTTAAAGCCAATGTTACCATAAGCCCCAACGAAGGTTGAATCGATCTGAATTATTTTATACAGGTAACCCAGTGTTTGATCGCCTTTGCCAACATCATCACAAACAGCAGCCAGGTTGTTGAGCACACCGATGTTTAATGAATCGAGTTTCAAAGATGCAATGAAATCATCGTAGGCGCCTTGGAAATCCCTGATATTGATCTTTGCAGAACCCCTGTTAAGCAGCAGGGTAAGTCGCAACGAATCGCTCTTTTCAAACCCTAAGGCCATATCGAAATCCCTGATCGCATATTCTGTTTTCTGAATACTCATGAGCAGTAAAGCCCGTTGGTTATAAGCATAAGTATCTTTGGGATCTGCTTTTATTGCAAGCGAATACGTTTCAAATGCTTCCTGTAATTTCTCCTGTTTTGCCAGGATGTTCCCTTTCAGCAAAAGATAAGTGCCGTTTGCCGGTTTGCTTACAAGGCACTTGTTGATACTTTCCAGCGCTTTATCGTACTCTTTATGGTGATAAAAATCAGAAGCTTTATCGTAATTCCCGTCATTTGTCTGGCCGGATACTGTTACGCAGCAGATAAACAGGGCAAGAACAGCGGTTACAATTATTTTCATGAAATGGTTTAAAATGGTTAACCCAGGTAAAATAGCAATTTTTTCTCTTTACAAAGAATCGGAAGCTACTGCGTACTGGTGTCTGTATGCGGCGGGCGGACAATTATACTTTTGTTTAAACGCAGCCGTAAAATGTTCAACGCTGTTGAACCCTGATGAAAAAGCAATATCGGCAACCGGTTGCGCGGTATTGCGTAATAACAATTCGGCATTCTTAAGGCGAAGCGTTAACAGGTATTGATGCGGCGTTTCTGAAGTAAAAGTTTTGAACAGGCGGCTGAAATGAAACGGGCTCACATAACAATATTCAGCTATCTGCATCAGCGAAATATCATCGGTAAAATGATTTGAGAGAAATTCCTTTGCCCTTTCTATGGTAACCAGGTGATTTTGCTTTAACCGGGTATTGATGCGCTGATCGGGCTTATAATCGCTTATATTACCCAGCACTTTCTCAATCACCTCCATCACCAGGTTATCGATCTGCAGTTTGCCGGCCGTACGGGTAAGTACCAGTTTTATAATATGGAAATGCAGGAACTCGGTTTCCGCATTTGTTTTTATAAGGGTAGAGTGCCAGTCATTATCGGTGAAGAAAGGAATTTTGCCGTAGTGTTCCAGCATTTCTGTAAAAAAGCCGGTTTTAAATTCAAAGATGGTGCACTCGTCGGGTATGGCATGGGTATGGGTAACAGTGCGTTCATAACCGGGTTTGGTAACCAGCACGCAACCGCTATAGGAATCGAGCGACCGCCGGAAAACATTGAACAGGAAATTACCCTTTCGCACAAAGCTTATACAAAATTCGGTGTTGTATTCAGGCTTCGACGTGCGGCATTCGGTACACCTGCACCTGAAATCCATAACACGGTAGAAATCTGATTCGTACAAGGTATGAATATCGGCATCCATACATTAAAATTACGCAATTCCCGGCGGATACTAATTGCTGTGAACAACAGCAACTACCTGCCGCTTCCTGGTATCAGCGATGTTTTATCGCCCGTTGATTATTTCTATCGCCTTGTTTATTAATTCATCCTGTTCATTTTTTATCCCCTGTATGGTTGGTTTACATTCAATATCGGGTACAATGCCAATCCTTTGTGTTTCTTTTCCTTCAGGGTAATAAACACCGATACCGCTGATCATTGTACTGATGCCTCCCGGCAGAAAAAATCGTGAAACGTCTCCATCCGCACCGGCTGTTGTTGAACCTATTACAGTTGTATTGGGATGTACCCGGTATGCCATTGAATGAAACTCTGCAGAGCTTTGTGAAGTCTCGTTTATCAAAATAACCACCTTTCCCTTATAATAATCTTCATTTTTCCTGCCAGCACTTATGGTTTTGGTGAAAGTAAAAAGTCCGGGCGTTTCAATACTTCCATTGGAGAACTTAACAAACGGCGTGCTTTGTGGCATTAAATAGCTACTCAATTCATAGATAGGAAAATCAGAAGGATAATTTCTTATGTCTATGATCAACCCTTTGGTATGCTGAATTTCTTTCCAGATCTCCGGAAGATATTTCTTTTTAAGAGCACCATTATCTATATAGGCGATGTCTTTATTTATTATCCTGAAACAAGTGTCAGTAACCTGATACTTTCTATAAATATTCATTTCCTTTGTAGAATATGTTCTTAATGTTGCCCTGTTGGTCTTGTTATTTCTAATAAACTCAATATTAATTGTAGAGTCATTGGTTCTTAAAAGACGGGGAGCTATATCCCTTAATTTGGTTGGATAATTGGATGCCGGTGAATATTTTAAATTCTCTTTTACAATTCCCTCCACTGGTTTATTGTTAATTGATGTTATCAAGTCTCCAATTTCCAGGCCGGTTTCCCGGCCCTGTTTCTCATCATAGTAACCTGTAACTATTGGTTTATTTTCAATAAACTTCAATTCAACAGCAGCATACCTGAGCCCAAAATGGCCATTTAATATCTGGTTACCGCCCCAGACGTTAGCATGTGTATCGTGAATGCGCCCAATAAGTTCCAAAACCGTAAGCGTATATTCCGTTTCATTTGCAGCACCAATAATTTTAGGTATAAACTCTTCCAGTACATTTTTCCAGTCTTCCCCGATCAGATTTCTATAGGGAAAGTAATACTGAATAATATTCCAGTACCTGTATAACGAAAGCAGGCGATAACCAGCATCTGGATATTTCATTGATAGATAAGAATCCTCATGTTTAAACTCAGGGTTACCAACCTGGGGTGTCAATCCAATATAATAATGTTCTTCTGATCTGTGAGCATTTTTTACTTTTAATAATAAAGCGGTAAGCTCACTGGAAAATTTTGAGTTCTCAATCCAGGCCAGATCAGGTTCAATTTTTACCGTTGATAAATCAACTTTGCGTTTGTTCCCTTCTTTAAACTTACCCAAACTGTCTATCCAGTTTTTCAATATTTCATCGCGGTCTCTTTTATTTTTTGAGCTCTGTACTTTGGGAAGAATTCTAAATAGTTCATAATCCCAGTTATATTCCCCTTTGGCAATAACCGGATGATAATATTTTAAAAAGCCCCAGATCAAACCAAGTGTTTTTAGGTTTTCTATTTGGCCTTTATCAATTGCAATAGATGAAATTTTCGAACCTGTATCGAATTCTTTATCTTTTTCAGCAGGTACCGTTTTTCTAACAAATGGTTTCAGTTCTTTAATATCTTTTCCATCAACAGTTACATTAAAATTATCTAACCATATTTTACCCTTTCCTACCAATAATCCGCCAATAACAATTTGTTGGGTATTCTCAGGCTTCATATTCAGCGTGATCTCATATTTTGTCCAGTCAGTTGTTCCTTTTATCCCATTACCATTCATATTGTTAAAAGCAATAGCGGGATCAATTCTCATCCACAGACCGGCATAACCGTCTGTAACGTTCTCAGTTTTGATATAACCCGCAAGCGTTATTTTCTTACCTGCATAATTATGCGGAAGTGTAAATCCGTACGCCTTGAATTCCGGTTCTCCCTCTTTAAACTCAATGGTGGCAGCATATTTACCGCTTTTGATGTTAGTTGAGTCAAGGGCGAGGATGTAATTAGCTCCGCCGAAATTATTCCAACCAGCCGGGTTTCCTTTTTCAGCAATTTCAAAGTCGAAATTTAATTTTGATAGTATCCCCGTTGTCTGGCAATAGACTGTTATTACTACAAATAAGAAGAAAAAAATAAGGGTTGTTTTTTTCATGGCAGGTTTATCCTTTAAATTGATTGGAAGGGTTTCTTTCCTTCCTGAAAAGAAGGACAGATAGCATATTAATTAAAGTTCGCGAGAAATGACAATATGCCGGCAGGTCTTTTTTCGCTGTAATGTTATAGAAAGATTAAATTATTGATCAACAGGACAAGAAAAAACAAACATATCTCATAAAGATCATATGTTATCAGATGTCAGGAAGTGTAGTCGCGCCGAAAACCTATTGATATTAGTCCTGATCAGTTTTTCTGCAGTTTAAATTAGTTTGGCAGCTATCTTAACCGGTTTTCGATTTGTATAGTTTGAATTGCGATGAAGACAGATTGAATGAAATTTGGTTTAGCAACGCTATATTTTGAGATCAGAAAACAGCATTAAGGTAATCGAACTAAAGTGAGGGCTCTTAAAACCAGCCGATGTTTATCTCAAACCTGCGATCCCGTTTAGCCTTTTAATATTTTGGTTATAATACACGATCACTTGAAATAACACGTAATGGCCGGGTTGCATAATGCAATCGCCCGGTTGCATCAAATGATCGAAGGGTGATTATATTCAATGAAATGGTTGTGTAACACGACCTGACGGTTCCAATAT
>CBIHPC010000022.1:0-54300 GCA_966211305.1 uncultured Niastella sp. | reverse complement strand
AAATACCCCCAATACATTGCCGATGTGAACGGTATAAAAATACATTTTCAGTATATAAAGGGGAAAGGCAAAAATGCCAAACCGCTTATATTGACCCATGGCTGGCCCGACAGTTATTACCGCTTTCACAAAATGATTCCCCTGCTCACCGAAGGCGATCAAAGTTTTGACCTGGTGATACCATCCATTCCCGGTTTTGGTTTTTCTGAAAAAACAGCCCTGACCAGTGAAGCGGTTGCCGACTTATGGAAAGTATTGATGACAGAAAACCTGGGCTATGAAAAATTCTATGCAGCCGGTGGCGACATAGGCATGAACGTTACCAAAGCATTGGCTTCAAAATATCCCGGGGTAGTGGCCGGTGTACATTTTACCGATTTGGGTTACCCCATGGGGCAGGAAGATCCGGCTACCATGACAGAAGCCGAAAAGCAATTCGCCGGGTTTGTACAACAGTGGTGGTATGCCGAAGGAGCATATGCCATGGTACATGCCACCAAACCACAATCGCTGGCCTACGGCCTCAACGATTCGCCCGTTGCACTTGCCGGCTGGATCCTTAGCTTTATCAATGCCGGTGCACCGGCTGAAATAATAGAGCAGGCATTCGGCGGCAGGGATGCGTTGTTGACCAACATTATGATCTATTGGGTAACACAGTCCGTTGGCACTTCTGTGAGAATGTATAAAGCGGATGCCATTGCCCAATGGTCAGGCGCGCAGCCATTGAAGAAAAGCAATGTACCGGCCGGCGTGGCGTTATTTCCGCGGGAGGCGCAATTTCCAAAAGAGTGGGCCGAACGTTTTGTAAATGTAGTGAGCTTTAACAAAATGAAAGAAGGCGGGCATTTTGCGGCGCTTGAAGTACCAGGCATTTTTGCAGAAGAGCTTCGGCGTTTCTTTTATAGTATCAAATAATCGCTATATAACAACCTGTCCGGTAAGTTGCGGGACAGGTTGTTTAGCTTGTATAACAGGTTATGCAGTAAATGGGCCGATGGGCCAGTTTATAGTTGTCTCTTTGTTGTTGCCTTCACACGCACTATTTGTTCCTGCACTTTTTTTGTTGCTGCCTTTTCGGCCTTTGCGCTCTCCTCTTCCTCTTTTTTAGCCAGCAATGCCAGCTCTTTTTTATCGGAAGTCCATGCCGATACGATCTTCATACCTTCTGCACAAAAAGAAGGAATTGGTTCCTCGTTGATGCCAGCCTGCTGTTTCAAACATACAAGCCAGTTCACCGTACCGGCCGGGCGGTTAAACCGGAAATCAAAGTCAGGCAGACCATCCTTCAGGAAGATCCATTCGCTGAACTGGCGTGCATGAGAAGAAGGCCCGGCGCCTTTTTTCCAGCATAATAAAGACACCTCGTAGGTGTAACAATTGGCCTTGTAACTGCCAACGTATTTGGAAGGATGAAATAGCACATGCAGATTCACGACTATTGTCTTCGCAGCAACCTGTACAGTTACTTTAGCTTCACCAAGTTTATTAAGCGTATATTTTCGATTTACTTCCATACCTTCCAGTTGTTTCAGCAACAGGAACCTGTTGTTTACCGGCTCTTTGCGAAAACGCTGTTGAAGCGCCTGGTAAAAACCGGCAGGTTTTAACGGACCAGCGTAAGCGCCGATCACTTTATTTAATTCCCCTGCAAGGGCATTCAGGAAGCCGGTGCGGTTATATTGCTGCTTAAGAGCGGCTTCATCTTTTTTGGTACCTTTTTTGGGTGCCTTACGAACATGGCGCCCGTATTTGGTTTTTACGAACACTTCATCATCGAATTTTCCATTTATTTTAATGACAGCATCCTGCTTCGCCATAAGATATATTTTAGTATATTGTACTGAGTTATACAATCTACAAAATATACCTCTATTTTGATCAGCCGCTTCTTCTTCTTGATCAGGATCATCGCCTGACCTTCACGAGACCTTCACGAGACCTTCACGAGACCTTCACGAGACTTTCACAAGACCTTTACGAGACATTTACGGGACATTCACGGGACCTTTACAGGATGGTTATGCACCTCGAATCTATGATTATCCTATGGCTACTCCTATGTAACACTATGCCGGAAGGCCTGCACACGCTCTACGGGGCTACTGGCGCCCTACCAGGGCCTGACATGTAAAAACCTGCTATTACCGGGTAGCTGCAGGCTATACCCAGAGAAGCCGGATGCATATACCATAGGACCGGGGTACAACGAAGACCCATTACCGACCAGGCGGGCCAGACTTTGCCGGGTTACAGGAATCAATTAAATTACATCCCCATTACGGAAAGATGCCAGAGTGGTTGAATGGGACGGTCTCGAAAACCGTTTACCGGCTTGTTCGGTACGAGGGTTCGAATCCCTCTCTTTCCGCTATGATCAATTAAATGAGATAAGCTTTTATCAAGAAAGCCTGCAAAATCAAGTATTTGCGGGCTTTTTGCTTTCTAGCCTAACCTGCTTTTACTGCACTTTATAAATATAGTTACCGGAGTAAATCGCGGAGTCTTACCTGATCTTATAAAGACTCCAGTAATTTAACGCAACGCGCTATTTATTAACACTTTGTAAGAACTGAACTCGATTAATCAACTATGCCTTTGGCGTATTTTTCAAACTATTAAATGAGCAGAAAATGGAAAAGAGTTTCGGTTTATTTTTTCATCTTAAAACCTGTAGGAATAAGAAAGCTACTGAATTGCCTATTTACTTATGCATAACCGTTAATGGAGTAAGCAGAGAAATAAGTACAAAAATGAAGTGTGCCCCATTAAAATGGAATGCCACTGCCGGTAGAGTTGAAGGTAAAACACAGTATGCTAAATCTATTAACGATTATCTTGATGTAGTTGAGAGAAAAGTGTATGAGATAAGGAAGCAATTACTAAATGACGATAAGCCCGTAACATCAGAAAATATTAAGACGATTTTACAGGGTAAGGAAATAAAGGAACATGTTTTTATGTTGATGAAAATTTTTCAAAAACATAATGAGCAAATGGCTGCACTCATAAATCAGGAATACTCCCCTGTTACGTTCACCAGGTACAACACGGTATATAAGCATACACTTTCATTTTTACAATGGAAGTATAAGGTTGATGATATTGACATTGCTCATTTAAATTATGAGTTTATTTCAGAATTTGAATTCTGGTTTAAAAGTGTGCGCAAATGTGATCATAATACAACAATGCAATATATACGGAACTTTAAAAAAATAATCAATCACTGTTTGCGTAATGGCTGGATATCTAAAAATCCATTTATTAACTTCAAAATGAAGAATAAGGATGTTGAAAGGATAGCACTTACAGACTTAGAATTAAAAAAAGTAATTGATCAGGAATTCTCAATCGAGAGACTTAGCATTGTAAGGGACATTTTCATGTTCAGTTGCTTCACAGGTCTTTCATACGCTGATGTGCGAAAGCTAAAACGTTCCGACATTTATACTGGCATTGATGGAGCCCAATGGCTATCAAGCAAGAGACAAAAAACGGATGTTACTGCTCGTATACCATTGTTACCTCCGGCGGTTGTTATAATGGATCGGTACTTAAACCATCCGGAGTGCGTCTTAAACGACAAGGTTTTACCTGTCATTAGCAATCAGAAATTGAATGCGTATCTGAAAGAGATTGCAGATGTGTGCAGTATAAAAAAAGTACTAACTTTTCATATAGCCAGGCATACATTTGCAACAACAGTAACGTTAAGCAATGGTGTTCCAATTGAAACCGTATCAAAATTACTGGGCCATAAAAATTTAAGAACGACGCAGCATTATGCAAAGATTGTGGATACGAAGATTAGTGAGGACATGAAAATTTTGAGGAGTAAATTTCATTAAGGTGCTATTATATTGATCAAAATAAAAGAAGGCCGTTTTCTAACAGCCTTCTTTATTGTTTAGATTTACGCCGTTAACGACTTCCACTTAGCCTCCTTTTTCTTTCACATTGATTATAGAGCGCCGCAAATTCGAGTAGCCGGGGGCTTCCTATATCAACTTTCATATTCTCAATCCCTTTTCCAGAGGTCCATTTCTTCGCAAATAGCCCTATGCTCTTCTGTCGAAGGCTCTCCCTTTTTTAAACACTTACTAGTTATTTTATTAAACATTTGATTTCCAATGCAATATGCAGTCTTCCTGCAAAAGTCTAACGTTTACACCTAATGTAAACAAATAATTACTAATTTGTACGGATTTCATTAGGAACTAACCATAACCAGAACCCAATGCCCCTTGGAATTAACGATGGCAATCATGTCTTAAATACGGAACAAGCAGAGGCTGTTAAAACAATAGAAGGCCCTTTGTTGATTATTGCAGGCCCCGGATCAGGAAAAACTAAAACGTTGGTAGAGCGTATCGTTTACATGATACAGGAGGGTATTTCAGTTGAAAAAATAATGGTGGCAACCTTTACTGAAAAAGCAGCCAAAGAACTAATTACACGTATATCTAATAGATTGTTACTTCTTGACCTAAAGGTCAACCTTAATGAAATGTACATTGGTACACTTCATTCCATTTTCCTCCGCATACTAGAAGAAAATCGTGAATTTACCCGACTAAAGCGCAATTACCGGCTTTTAGATCAATTTGACCAGAAGTACATGTTGTTTCGCAATATGAAGGAA
The DNA here is from genome assembly GCA_966211305.1 of uncultured Niastella sp. Lineage (GTDB taxonomy): Bacteria > Bacteroidota > Bacteroidia > Chitinophagales > Chitinophagaceae > Niastella. Next base: position 49,655 of record CBIHPC010000022.1, on the reverse strand, counting down.
TACCTCAAAATTGATGGTGCAGAAACACTTTTGGGAGACTTTCATACAAATAATTGGAAAAAAGCGGAAAACCTTGTTTACTATATATCAAAAGTTAGCGAAGAGTGCCTTGATATCGAAACACTATCCGATGCAGCTGAGGTCGAAATAAGGACTATCGGTGATTTTTATAGAATTTACCTAAAACAGTTAGAAGAAGAAAATGCACTAGACTTTTCTACAATACAATCAGAAACACTTTATTTGCTCGATGCCAAACCAGAAATCCTTAATAAAGTACAAGAGAAAATCCATTATGTTATGGTGGATGAGTACCAGGATACAAACACTATACAAGAAAGAATACTTTTAAAAATCGCAGGTGCCAATCAGAATATTTGTGTGGTGGGCGATGATGACCAAGGCTTATATAGGTTTAGGGGTGCTACAATTCGTAATATTTTAGAATTTCCTAAAAACTTCGCTCCCAACAAGTGCAAACAAATTGCGCTTACAATTAATTACCGCTCACATCCTGACATAATTAAGTTCTATAATAATTGGATGATGGAGCTTGATTGGAAAGAAGGAACGAAACAGTTTCGCTATGAAAAAACCATACAGCCTCAAGAAGGGGATTTTATAGACAATCCTTCAGTTATAAAAGTCTCACATGATGGTTTACAGGAAGATTATTTTGAGGAGGTGCTCGAGTTTATTCGTCACTTGAAAGCAGAAGGAGTACTTACGGACTATAATCAGCTTGCATTCCTATTCCGTTCTGTTAAGAATGATAAAGTTGTTGCTTTAGCCAATTATTTAGAACAAAACGGTATTAAAGTCTTTTCGCCTCGATCTGCTTTATTTTTTGAACGCGAAGAAGTGCAGTTACTCTTAGGTGCTATTATATTCATTTTTCCAAATCTTTTTCAAGATTTGAAATGGAGCGATGACGCTAATCTTAATATATGGGATACATACAATGTGTGGAAAAGCAAATTTGCCAATGCTATTCGACAAGATACTAATCGTCATAAAACCCTGTTGCAATGGTGCCAACTAAGAGCAAAGCAACATCTTACTTTACAAAATAATACTACTTATGCATTTGCTGGACTTATATACCAGCTTTTAGAATATCCAATGTTTTCAGACTACCTACAGGTGGATATGAAAGAAAACAAAATTGACCACCGGGCGGCTTACAATATTTCACAACTAACCAAGTTGCTGTTCAAATTTGAATACTTAAATAATATAACGATTCTTACTCCCAAATACCTACAAAAGAATTTGCAGGATCTATTTAATATTTTTCTTCGATACATTATTGAAGGAGGTATCGAGGAGTATGAAGAGTTTGATGAATATGCTCTTTCTGGTTGTGTGTCTTTTATGACTATTCATCAGTCTAAAGGTTTGGAGTTTCCTGTTGTATTTGTTGGATCATTAGGAAATTCGCCAAGGGTAGACTTTGATGCTGTTGATACTATACTTCAAAACAACTATTATCATAAGCCTCCCTTCGAACCATTTGATAGGATCAAATACTTCGACTTTTGGAGATTGTATTATACTGCGTATTCACGGCCCCAAAACTTGCTTGTCCTAACAACAAACGAAAAGTCTGGACAAGGTCGTAATCCCTCAAAACATTTTGTCCCATCCTTTTCAAAACTAATTAGTTGGAGAAGTCCAGAGTTTAAAGCAAATAAAATTGTGCTTGATGAAATAAAAGCACCTAACATCAAGAAGGAATACTCATTCACTTCTCACATTTTGTTATATGAAAACTGCCCACTCCAATACAAGTTTTATAAAGAATTGGAATTTACGGAAGTTCGTACAGGAGGGGTATTAGGGGGTAGCTTACTTCATCAGACTATTGAAGATATTCATAAAGCAGTACTACGTAATGAAATTGATAAGCTAACTGATAATAATATAACCGAGTGGTTTAATATTAACTATTACTTGCTTTCAAAAAACCAGCGGACTTATTTGCATCAAGGACAGCTTAAAAGCTTGCTCAGACAAATATTAAAATACAGAGATAGACAAAGTGATAAATGGCACCTAATTAGAGATGCAGAAGTAGATGTATCCCTTGTAAAGGATGATTATATACTGAAGGGAACAATTGACCTTATTGAAGGCGAAAATGGAACAGTAGAACTTATTGACTTTAAGTCTGGAGACAAGCCAGACGTAAATAGTACAGAGTCAAAGGTTCGCCAAACGCTTGCACAGTATCGACGTCAATTGGAAGTTTACGCTCACTTGGTAGAGGAGCGTACAGGAAATAAAGTCAGCAAGATGCATTTGTATTATCCTAAAGAAGAAGATGGCAATCCTTATATCTCATTTTCTGCTAACAAAGACAATATAGAACAAACTATTTCTGTGTTTGATGAGGTGGTGCAAAAGATCACAACAAAGAATTATGACATGAGCAAAATAACCAAATCGGAAAAACATTGTGGAAACTGCGATATGCGTTATCATTGCAACCCAAAACAATATTCAATTTAGTAATTAATGGAACCAGTAATTCAAAATAAGCTTGCTTTTAAGACAGCCCAGGAAATTCAATCTGTTGAGGATTACAAGTTTGAGCCAATAAAGGGCTACCCAATGCTTCATTGGAATGGGAAAAGGCCATTTACTTCAACTCAATTTTATCCAGCCCAAATAAAAGAAAATTACGGAACTGAAATAGAAGGTTGGATGAATAAGATATTTTGGGGAGATAATCTTCAAGTCATGAGTCATCTATTAAAGGAGTTTAGAGGTCAAATCGATTTAATCTATATAGATCCTCCTTTTGATAGCAAAGCAGACTACAAAAAGAAAATTCAAGCCAAGGGTAAAAATATCCTGAATAACTCTACGGCTTTTGAAGAGAAACAGTATTCAGATATTTGGAATAACGATGCATATTTACAATTTATGTATGAACGTTTAGTTCTTTTACGAGAACTATTGTCCAATACAGGGAGTATCTATATCCATTGTGATTATCATAAGGTTCATCATTTAAAATGTATAATGGATGAAATATTTGGCCCAGAGAATTTTAAAAACGATATAAAATGGGTCCGTTCTACAAATCCAAAAGGCTCCCAGCATGACGTTTCTAAATTTGACCCATTTACAGATAATATACTCTATTATACAAAATCAAGCGAGTATTATTTAAATATTAATGCTGCCAAAAAGCAGCTAACTAAGGCTGAGCTAGAAGAGAAATATCACCGAATTGACGAAAAAGGTAGATTCTATGATGGTCCAATAATTCGGTCCTTAGGCATGGGAGCAAGACCTAACCTAGTTTATGAATACAAGGGATACACACCTCCAGCATCGGGTTGGAGAGTAAACAAACAAGAACTTATTAGAATCGATGAAGAAGGTAATTTAGGCTGGTCAAAAAATAATGCTCCATTTAGAAAAATTCGCCCCGAAGATGATAAAGGTCATCCTATTGGGGATATATGGGATGACATATCCTTGATTAATTCACAAGCCGATGAAAGATTAGGCTATCCAACACAAAAGCCTGAAGAATTACTGGAACGTATTCTCACTGTGAGTAGTAAAAAAGGGGATTTGATTTTTGATTGCTTTATGGGATCTGGGACAGCACAAGCAGTGGCAATGAAAAGTGGAAGACGATTTATTGGAGCTGATATTAATTTGGGTGCAATTCAAACAACGACAAAGCGATTAATTAATTTAAGTAATGAAATTCAAGGGCAGCTTCATGATGAAACAAAATATATCGGGTTCTCAGTCTTTAATGTTAATCATTACGAGATATTTCGAAATCCTATCCAGGCTAAAGAAATTTTAATCAAAGCGCTAGAAATTCAACCTCTTCCCAACAGCATTTATGATGGCGAAAAGGACGGCAAAATGGTTAAAATAATGCCCATTAACCGCATTTCGACTCGCGCAGACCTTAATGAATTAATTACTAATTTTGATTATAAGGCATTTGAAAAAGCTAATGAAAAGAACCCAGGCAGGCCTGTAGAACATCTTCTGTTAGTTTGTATGGGGCATGAGCCGGATTTAGCAGCTTCATTGCAAAGTTCTGTTCCATATAAATTGGATATTGAAGTTGTTGATATATTAAGAGACAACGCAAGACTTGAATTTAAAAGAGATGCAGAAGCAGAAATAGTTATTGAAGGCGGGAAGATAATTATCCGGGAGTTTTACCCAATGAATCTTTTGCAAAAGCTGTCCCTTATGAAGGATAATGTAGAGAACTGGAAGGAATTAGTTGATAGTGTAATGATAGATTTCAATTACGATGGAGCTGTATTTGAACCTAAAATCGTAGACGTTCCCGAAGACAGCGATCTTGTTAGCGGAATATATAACATTCCTGCTAATGCTGGCACTATTAGGGTTAAGATTACCGACTTATTATCCGAAACACTTGAACTAACTGTTAAAAATGGCTAAAACAGCAAAACCCAAAAAACAACAAGTAGATTTCCCTTTTTATACTTACTTAAACATGTTCCTTATTCAGGAACGGAAAAAAATTTATTCAACTTATAGTCAACTAACAAAGAAGTTTCTAAGTTTTAACAATCCCGAGAATGCAACTGCTTACCTTCGAACGCCTCAGTTTGAAGCACTAGAGATGTACGTCTTTTTGAAAGAGTATTGTAACAATAAATTTCTTTTTGAAATTTTTGAAGACTGGTTTAAAAAGCAACACCAATTCGAGGGGCGATCAGCAACAGGCATAGATGCAAAAGGGCAAGTTTCTTTATTTGATCCAATAGAAGCTAATAAACAGGAAGATATATCTTTGTTTAATGAAATATTCACACAAATAAAATCGTTTCAACAGACTTATCCTAACTACATTTTTTCACTCACAATGGGTTTAGGGAAAACTGTATTAATGGCAACTTCTATTTTCTATGAATTTCTATTAGCTAATAAGTACCCTAAGGATGGCCGTTATTGTCACAATGCTTTAGTGTTTGCGCCTGATAAAACAGTTCTTCAATCACTTAAAGAAATAGAAATTTTCGATAAGTCAAAAGTTGTGCCGCCAGAATATGTAAATTGGCTTGAAACAAATCTAAAGTTTTTTTTCTTAGATGAAACGGGTGACGCTTTAAACGCTATTGAACACTCAAAATTCAACATTATAATATCAAACACCCAGAAAATTATTCTTAAAAAACAAAATAAAGATATATCTCCCTCCAGTCTTTTATTTGCAGATACATCTAAAATATACAAAGCATCAGATCTAAACAAAGACTACCTCGACCTTTATGGTTTCGATATTGACACTGATCAGGATTTGCTTACAAACCAACGTTTCGAAAAGCTAAGACGCTTAAATCAATTAGGTATATATGTAGATGAAGCTCATCACGTTTTTGGTAATGCATTAGCAGATGACCTTCTTTCAACAAGGAGGACGACAAGTCTTCGTCTTACCATCAATCAGCTTGCACAAAATCTGGAAGCAATGGGGAGTAAAGTGGTAGGTTGTTACAACTACACGGGTACGCCATATGTAGGGAGCAGACTATTACCCGAGGTTGTCTACGCTTATGGCTTACGTGAAGCTATCAATAATAAGTATCTGAAGAAAGTTGACATTAGAGGTTTCGAAAATATAAAAGATCAAACATCGGCATTTGTGCGTTTAGCCATAACTGAATTCTGGAAAACATACAATATAAATCGTTATGAAGGAATGTTACCTAAGATAGCTTTCTTTGCTTCGTCAATCGACGAACTTCAAGATGAGTTACGACCAGCAGTCGAAATAGTGCTGGCAGAGTTAAATATTCCAATTGATAAAATATTGGTTAATGTTGGCGACAGTTCGATTACTACCAATAATGATTTAAGAGAATTTCGCAACCTTGACACACCTGGATCTAACAAACAATTCATCTTATTAGTTAATAAAGGGAAGGAAGGTTGGAATTGCAGATCTTTATTTGGCGTTGCGCTGCATAGAGAACCTAGATCAAAGATATTCGTGCTTCAAGCTACTATGCGATGCTTACGTTTTATTGGGGAAGTACAGGAAACAGGTCAAGTCTTTCTTTCTGATGAAAATATTAAAATTCTTGACGCCGAGCTACAAGACAATTTCAAATTATCTGTTGACGATCTGAATAATTCAGGTGACAACTCAGAGGTTGTAGAAGTTCGCTTGGTCCCACCTCCCATAAAAATAAAACTCAAAAAAGTTAGAAAGTTACATTTAATTAAAGAGAAACAAACTTTAACAGGAATAGATCTTGAACTTGATAAGGTCGATACAGAACGGTATAAAATAATTGGTAGTAGGCGAAGCATTTACGATGTTTCAAAGAAAATAAGTGAAGATCAGGATTATAGTGAATACAAAGATATACGCGCGTTTTCTGCCTTCACATTGATATCTGAAATAGCACGTTATCTTAACATTTCTCCACTTCGTATAAAACTAATATTAACATCAACAAAGCAAGGGCTTGATGAAATTGTTAATTCAGTGAATAAATTTAATGAATTACTCTATGATTGGATAATTCCAAAATTATTCAATGAGCTGTATGAACTTGAAGCATTCGAGAAACTAGATGAAGTAGAAATTGAATTAATAAAAGAACCCAAAGAGGGCGATTGTTATAGAGTAAAAGTTAAACCAAACCTTTTGGCGTCAATTTCAAATCCTAAATATTCATCATTCGGGTCTAAGTCATTCCATCTTGACAATTATGGCTTCGATAGTAATCCAGAAAACAGTTTATTCTGGACATTATTACACGATGAAAAAGTTGACAAAGTTTGGTTCACAGGAATGTTAACACATGGGCAATCGGATTTTTATATCAATTATATTGATCCAGTATCACATACTGTCAGAAGCTATTACCCGGATTTTCTTGTTTTATTAAAAGACGGTTCATATGTAATAGTAGAAGTGAAGGGAGATAATATGATAGAAGATGACATCGTAAAAGCCAAGGCAGCATATGCACATCAACTTGCTGTTGCTAGTAAAATGTCATACCATGTAATAAAAGGTAATGATGCATTAAATGGTGTAGGCATAGCTTAACTAGAATATCGGATGATTATTAAGTATATTTTATGAAAATTGCTTGTTTAGGCTGGGGCTCATTAATTTGGAGGCCAGAAAGTTTGCTTATTAGGAGGGAATGGTTCTCAGATGGTCCACTTTTACCAATTGAATTTGTACGCCAATCAAATGATGGAAGACTAACCCTCGTTATAACAGATACTGCCAAACCTATAAGGACGTTATGGGCTTTAATGGCTACGGGTAATTTACAAATAGCAATGGAGTCATTGCGGATTCGAGAAGGTATAGGTAAAAATAAACGTGACTCTCATATTGCTACAGTTTCAAAAGATACAGAGACTGAAAATCCTTGCAATTTAACAATCCAAAATTGGCTTAGGGCATGTAATCTTGATGCTGCGATTTGGACAAACTTGCCACCTAGATTTAAAGGTGAAGATAATAAAGAGCCCGCTTTAAATGAGGCAATAAAGTATTTGCAAGAATTAGACATAAACACGAAAGCGAATGCTGAACAATACATAAGGAGAGCGCCCAGGCAGATTGACACAGATTTTCGAAGAGCGTTTGAATCAGCATTTGGCTGGACATTTGTTAACCATTAATTATCGTGACCAAAGTTTATTAATCGGCCTCATTCCAGTTTTGTGATTCAACAACCGACATAACAAACCTGCGACGTTTTGTTATATAGTCTAATGGCATGCCTTAGTGCTGAATTTTGTAACTAAGAAGTGAATTGCTAACGAAATAGGCTTAAGTTAATGCTGTTCTGAAAGAGAGTATAAAATATTTTGTGTAAATAGGTACAAGTAACTGCATTAGAGGCGGCATCTGTTTTCAAAGATAGTTAAGAATTGATGTAGAATGAGCCCCCAGTTTTGTAGAGGCATATTCCACTTCTTTTCAATATTCATGAGGGCCAGGTAAACCGCTTTTTGAGCGGCCATATCATCAACAAATTGCACTTTGGTTTTTATGTACTTCCTGATACCCCGGTTTACATTTTCGATCGTATTTGTGGTATAAATGATTTTCCTGATTTCCATTGGAAAATCAAAATAGCTGGTCAGGTTATCCCATTTGGTTTTCCATGACAGGATCGCATGCTTGTATTTTTGTTCCCATTTAGCAGCGAAGCCTGCCAGGGCAAGCTCAGCCGCTACGCTCCGCCTCACTTCGCTCCACCTGCCTGGGCGATTAAATCCCTAATACAGTTACTTAATAACAGTTACACAAAGAACTTTATACTTCCTTCTGAAAACAACTCTGCTTGTCCAGATGCTTTTATTATTCTTATGTTGTTCATTTTGGTAGCTTCTTTTCGGTATCATTAAGGAAACGGAAAAATGGTGAAAATCACTTTTGTGATGTGACCTTTTTAGAATAGGATGAATAGCTCACATTTTATTTCAAATTAACATTGCTGAAATTCGTTTGTTCGATCAGGTGCCACTTTAACTATTCCAGCTTAGGTTGCAACAATTGTTGAATGTCCTGCCACAGAAAATATACCCTGGATCTGATCTTATAAGGCTTTAGCTTGCCGTGTTTCACCCAATCATAAATGGTAGGTTTTGAAACATGAAATAATACACATACCTCTGCAATTTTATAAAGTGGCTTGTAAGTAAGGCCTGGAGTTTCAAAAGCCGGAGGACAAACAGCTCTTTCTTTTTCAGCATTTTTGACTTGCTGATATAAAAGTAGCTTTATGTCATTTAATAATTGTACTCTAAATTCCTGCAAATCGTCCTTTGTCACAATCTCAACGCTCATAAATTTGTATTTAATGGTAAGAAATTATCACACTAATTCCTTGCTACTACAGCCCAAAATTTACATTCCATTTTATGACTGGTAGCTTCAAACCCTGAGTTGTAGGATTAAACTCTCTGGCAAGCGCTTAATTTATTTTTATGGGATATACCAGACTGCCCAACATAGGATTATATGAAGGCAAGTATTGTATGAAGCCATACCGGTCCAGTTCCTGCATGCTCTTATGATAGGTTTTGCCTGAAATCTTTGCGAAGCGCATCAAATCCCTACTATACACCGAAACAGGTAACTTGTATTCCTGCAGTTTGTATTGATAGAGTATGGCCGCATAAAGGCTGATATGAATAGGGCTGATCCGCGGATCTTCCGCAGCAACTGTTAAAAAGTCCACCAATACACAATTAAAATCCTTCACATTTTCTGTTTGCACTTGCATGGCTTAATAATTATGCTTTTTTATAATCCAGGCTTCAAGCGATGTCCCTGCTTCTTTTCCTGCGCCTGATTCAATTGTTCATCACCGGAAACCGTTTGTTTCATTGATCTCACGATTTCTACAGGTTTTGAGGACAGGGAACCGAAGTTCATAAAGGGTATTTGGGCGCCTGGAGCTACTTTTTGCAGGCAACCATCAAAAAACTCCAAGACTCTAGTGCGAAGATTATATTTCACCATCTTTTTTTGAACAATATCGATCGGCTTATCCAACTCCGCGTTTTGTTCTGCCACAAACTTCCTCTCACGGCCCTCACTACATACCAGGTTCGCCATCTTGAACAGCACACCCGATCCACTTTCCGGAAAATCTTCTAAATTCAGCGCAAGGTCCTGCCCCTTAATTTTCCCTATCAGTTTTAACTCGGGCGCATCGCGGTCATTGCTGTATTTTGCCATCAGTTGCTCAAAACATTTTTGCGCCTCGTAATAACTTCCGAACTCCCCATGTGACTTTCCGCCGTGCCCGATTTCATAAATCATGCCTTTGGGGTAAAAATGTGCATTTACCTTATAGCTTTCGATATCCTTCCAGGGGAGAATTTGCTGATTGATTCCTACAGGGTGATACCTACCGTCCGCCAATACATCGACTATTGGTTGTTTCCAATTATGGGCAGTGCCAACAACGGAATGTTCCAGAATCTGCTCTTCAAGCCGCTTGAGATCAGCGGTGCTTTTCGGTTGGGAACCATCGCCAGATAGTGATTTTATCACATTCAGAATTGGCTGGAACTGGAAATGCCGGAACTCACTATTACCGTAGTCGTCGCCAGTGTTACTTTCGCAGTATTTATCCGCTGCGCTTATGTGCTTAAACGTTGCAATATTGCCGGAGCCGAACGTACACTTGTTATCTTGGTAAGCTACCCACTTATCACCTGATCGGAAGCTTTGCGACAACGATTTATTTAACCTATCAATGTCTTTTTCCTCAACTCGCATAACCACAATTTTTATTGTTGCTTAATTTTATGTCGCCTTTTGGGTTTGTCCGCGGCGTCCGATTTCACTCTTTGTTTATTATTTTTTGTCGCCTTCTCTCCCTGTTTTTCCTTTTTTGCCGGCTTTTCATTTTCAAATTTTGCAGCTCTCTCCGCTGGTGCCTGTTTGTTAGCCTGTCCATATTTTTGTGTGAATTCTTTAACACGCTCCCGAACGGTTTGCGCAAACTCTTTGCTGATCCAGCCATTTTTTTCGAGTTCGGCCAGTTGAACAGGTATCTTGGTGTTGGTTTCCTTATCATGGCGGAATACATTTAAGGTGCCTAAACGGATGTTGGGACTGACGAAAAGTTCCGTTACTTTACCATCATTCCCGACAAACTTGGCGGACTGAAGATTTCCCCGTTCAAGGGATTCAAATAATGATTTTTTAAACTGCGGATTGGTCAGTTCCCGCATACTGTAATTAGCGGCTACCTTGTCAAGATCAAATCCGTAATTGTCATTATAGGTTTTTCGTTCGTAACGGCCATTTCCAAGAGGCGATTTGAGGTCGATCTGATCCCACGCTTTATGCGACTGATTTTGCAGGTTGTGGTACTGATTGCGTACGGGTCGCCCGATGAGGTAATTGAAGGCTTTTTTTACGGTGAATGTGGTAAAAAATTTGGCCGGGTCCAGCTTTTTGATATTCGCATTTCGTTTAACATCATTTATGTAAAACGTATCCTGTACATCTTCTTTTTTGCCAGCCCGCCTGACCTGCATGTCAAATTTGTTGAGGAAATAATTATCACTGTTGGCGGATTTGACAATATGGAACGTGGTTGTTGCCTTATTGCCGTCCCTATCCACTTCAGGGTGGGGATGTTTTATATAGGGTACCCCGTTTTTAATTTGCTCCGCCAGTTCAGGAATAAAAGCGTCCGCCTTTCCGACTTTCTTAAATTCATTGGCGATATATTCAGCAGGAGTTACCATACACACAATTTTTGATTGTCACAAAATCTTATTCACGCTCCAGTGCAGACGTCCCATTCCGGATCACTGCAATCTCCGGCGATGCTTATGCTTTGCTTCTTTGGCAGGCGTTTCTACTTTTGAAATTATTTGCTTGTTCTGTGAAGCGGTCGCCACCTGCTTGTTATCATTTACCTGGTGACCGGATGTAACAGCATCCTGACCCTGCGCCAAGTTGGGGCTATGTCCCGGATTCGCTGAAAGAAAGGCCGGTTTTACAACCGTACTTGGGGGGGAATACTTGTCCCAAAGGGCATTGGCGATCTCCAAACCGCCCGGAACTTTGCAGAGCAGCACCAGGTCTTTGCGAATTTCCTCCATATTTGATTCTGCCTTTTCCCAGTGCGCATGCGAAGGAGATACCTTTACATATTGCCAGTCGGCGCCGGCCATCTTTTGCTCAATGGAAACCAGGTTTATATCCTTTTCTGAAAGACGGCTCCATTGATCGACAGCCTCGTTCATATGCCGTATGGAAGAAAAGGAACAACGGTCAAGGTCGGTTGTATTTTCGTAAGTGAATTCTATTGCCTCAAAAGTGTCCTTACAGCCATGCAGGTGTTCCTTTGTTATCGGCGCCCCTTCAATGTAGGCCACATAATTATTCCCCTCCGCTTCTAACTGCTGCAAGTGTTGTTTGATTTCGCCGGGTTGACTTTCATAAAAGGCGAATTCCGGCCGAATCGAAGTGCGCTCCCCGGTTAGTTGCTGTTCGTGACTATCTGTCTTGAGCATATCGCGAGCTTCATCGATCTTCACGTCAGCAGGAACTGAACGGGTCGGATAGAGATCATGTGCAGCCTCGACCTGAGCAATGAAATCCGGCTTGCCAACGGTATTCACCGGTACATGGTTGTTCCAAAGTTGCGCAGCGACGATTGCTCCATCCTTGTCCTCCAAAAGTTTCCGCAAATCCCCTTCTATGGCTTCGGTTTCCTTAAAGCCACTTATCACCTTTTCCTCGCTCTCCGCTATTCCATAATACCAGTCGGCTTTTTTCATCCGATGGTCCAGCTCCCGGGTATCGACGCCGTTGATCTGCCCGTCTGCGATCGGCATATGATGCAGTAAGGTTGCATCGTAACCGGGAAACTCGAAATCAGAGTCCTTCTTTGTAAAATGTAGCTTGATCCCGAGCTTGTCCCCGTCGCTTTCGGTTTCCAGGGAAAGGTTGAACCGATCGGCACCTTTTTGAATGTTGTTTGCTAGTGCCAACCGAACGTCGCTTTCAATTCCAATCGCAGTTACCTGCTGTTGAAGCCTTTCAACAATACCATCAAGATTTGCCCTGATTTCAATTGCAGGCGTAGGTTGCCTGATGTCGACTAACTTATGATCCATATTGCTCTATTTTTAAACCGGAAAATCATTAAGGAGATTGCCACCGACGCTCTGGGCGATGACGGTAATGAGTAGCAGTCCCGCCCAGCTATTGCAAGTCGGGAAGGACCTGGGCACGAACAATCTTTCGGTTATTTACTTTAAGCCTTAAATGGCGCCCACCATTCTTTTCCATAATTTCGATGGCCAGGAATTTCGCATCTGGCAGTGTGAACTTTTCCAAGGCGAATGACACGGTATTGCGGCTCATGCCATCTACCGATGAGGTATTTCCGGCGATATAAAGAGGTTTCAGTTCTAACTCCTGATTGGCTGTGCGTTTGCCTTTCTTTTTGTCGCGGATATAAAACCGGATAAAATCAACGTCATAATTGATGGTAGACTGGTTATCGATCAGCAATTGATAAAAAATCACATTTCCCTTTATATAGATACCATCGGCCCTTGCCACCACATCCCAACTCGCATCTACGATACCACGCATGGTCCTGTGATTGTCTAACATGCCCTTACAATACGCTTCGAGATCCTGAGGTTTCATCAGTTCTCCCTGAAATGCGATGTCCGCGTTGTTGGATGCAACGGAAGGCGACAACCGATACACCCACGTGGAGGGAGCCGGATCATACGTTACTTTAAACGAATAAAGGCGCCCGTCCGCTGTCACCACCGTCAGATTTGTTTCTTTAAAATCAGCCTGCCCCGCTTTCACCAGCAGGAGGTTTTCGGCCTCTTTTACCTGTTCGGCAAGAACATCCGCAGTGCCGAGGTCCACATGTCGGATAGCCGCCGGAAAGAGCAGACTGGTCGTTTTGTCAGTGGTGATCCCCATACACAATGCGGCCGGTTGTTTGGAAAAGGCGAACAAAGAAATAGAACTCACAAAAATCAACATCACAACTTGTTTCATATAAATGGTTTATTTAACATTAAAGACTTGTTTTATTCCTGGTTGTTTTTATCCACGAGCAGTACGTTATAGCCGGCTTTTACAGTCACTTTAATGAGCCGTACTTGTCGGCTTAGAAGATTTTTCGCTGCAGATATACCAGCGGTGGCTGCCTGTACCCCAATGTTTGGGTTTAAGCTTGCCATCTCAAGCTCCTGCATACTGTTGTCAACAGATTGTTTCGCCACATCGCGGGTAATGCTGCCAGGCACATATACGCCGACGAGTCCATCCATATCGTGTACCTCTAACCGTGTAGGAAAAACCGATTGTTTGTAGCGTACAGCGTTGATGGTTATTTCCAGCCTTTCACCATTCAGGGCGGCAGTGCCGTAGATAAAATTGTCTTTTGGAATCAGTGTGCCCGCGATATAGATGTCATTCAACAACCTGAATTTTACGACTGAACCGTTCACCAGGGTTTGCGTCTCATGAACAACGGCCTCAATGGCATTGTCCGAACTCTCGACAGCATCAGGGTCGCCAACACCATGAAAGCCGTACGGCTGAGGCTGCTTCTTTTTGTCATTGGTATCTTTTATTCCGAACCGAGACACCTTTTTGCTATCGTCATACCGGCTAACCGGGAACACCTTTTTTTTCTGCTGAATAGACTTTTCCTTCAGTCGCTCCCGGACCCGGTCAGGATGTTGTATATCCATCACTTTGTCGAGCATCCCTTCCAGCCGCTCCATTTCCGGATCGTTCTGCTGACGGTCCTTCATCATGTTCATCATTTCTTCCAGCCGGTCTACATCGCCGGAAATAGCGGTCGTTTCTTCTGCATAATCGGTAGTACGCCGAGGTGCGCCAGGCTGCGGCTTATCTATCTGGCTTTGAATCATCGAGAGCCGTTGCATAATCTTTTCCTCGTTCGGATCTTTGTACCCTTGCGTATGCCCAGGGGAAGAATTGAGGCCCGTAGTGTACTTCGAGGGATACTTCGCCATCATACCGGCCAGTTCGTTCGTATCCTTCGGCGGCGCCCCCTGGTTAGGCAATTGGTAATAGGGGTCTTTTTTGATCGCGTCCTCCGCCTTTTGCTCATCCTGCCGGGCCTTTTCATAGAACGTTAACTTATCTTCCCTGCCATTATCCTTGATATTGGCAGACGGAAGGTTGAGGTTAAGGCCATTTGACTTTTGAGCTACACCTTCTGCAGGCTTACCTTCTCCCCCACCCATAGCCCAGAACGCCATTGTGACAAAGGGAACTACCAGAATGGGTAGCATCAACAGGAAGTTTTTTTGTTTCTGTAATTTTCCAGAACGCACATTGTTTTCCATACTCACATTATTTTTGTTGTAATAAATACAGTTCTTCCAGCATACCAACCGTATCCATGAGGCCGGGCCTGTCCTTTAGTATGCTGTCATATAGGGGTCTACCATTTACCGAGCTTTTAAGACTGTCCATATAACGCTTGAAATTCCTGACCTCCTTCATATCTTTCTCGGTCACCAAGACGTGCGGATACAGGTTTTCATCCCCGGTTTTATTTGCATGTTCCGGAACCGAAATGGCTTTTGGCTTTAGTGATGTATCCGGCTTCATAGAATGCCAAAACGGCTTGACCATCAAATACAGGCTCACACCACCGAAGACGAGACATACAAGAATCAGGAACGCCTTTTTGCCCCCGGTAGAAAGTTTCTCCGTTTTACGGTTTAGAAAGCCAGCGAGCTTTGTTTGCTTTTGGGTTACATAATTGCTAACGCCGGATGTAAGCCTGCCAGACCAACGTCCATCAGCCGATGCATTTTCCTGCTTCTTTTTCCGATTCCACCACATAACTATCGATTTTCAGTTTTTAGATCCCTGTTCTCCAGGGTTTTCCAGCGCTCAATTAGAAATCCATGCGGGTTATGATCTGACCGGCCTACATTGCGGAGGTACCCTTCCGTTACCAGGCTGCGGGTAACGACGGTTGATGGACGGATAATCTTCTGCTGCGCATAGCACTGAAAGTAGATCGGATGCTTATTCATATCCACCATCACGCTGTCAATCGTTATTTCCTGGGAGATGTTGCCAGAAATCAGGTTACTGTAGTAACTGTTTTCTTTCAGGTTGTCATACTGGATTTTTGCCGATTGATCGGCCAGGTACAATGCCTTTGTGATATTGGCCTGGATCACCTGATCGTCCGGATCGAGCGAGAAGAAGTAGTGATGAAACATATGTACATGGTCACGCGCTTCAACTGGTATATTTTCTTTACGGTCGGAAACAACGGCCTCCAACACTTTGCCATTAGCCAGTATATAGATGCGCTGATTCGCCTTTTCGAAGACTTTCTCATTAGTATAGAGCGAATAGCTGGCGATGCATACACAGGCAAGCATCAGGAAAATGGAGAACAATTTGATATGCCGGAAGGCACTATCGATATTCTTTAACTGCTTAAACATTCTGCACACATTTTTCAATTCCACAATAGTTTATTTGCCCGAAAGCCGGTTCACCAGGTTAGTTCCCATGACTGCTGTTGCCTGACCAGCGGCAATCGTTTTATTACCCAGCGTATTGCCGCCACCACCTGCCTGTACGATATAGTTGGCAACCGTAGGCACAGTGAAATAGCCAACAATTCCAATGACCATAAAGACCATATAGGCGGCATCCGTTGCACCAAAGGTAGTATCACCGTTTTGGTAGACCTGCTGGATGTCGATCTTCAGCATATTCTCATGGATCTTACCGATGATGGCGCCAAAAATGTTGGCAACCGGCAGCCACATGAAAATGTTGATATACCGAGCGAGCCAAGCCCTTAAGGTGTGTTGAAAGCCATCGAAAACACTTAGGCCAAAAACCAGTGGCCCGAGGATCGCAAGAACGATCATATAGAATGTTCGTATGGTATTAATACAGAGCGCAGCGGCTTCAAAAAGCACTTGCAAGACGATACTTAGCCATTCCTTGATTGAGTTCCGGAAATTATACATGGCCTTTTCAGAATAGAAACTAATTCGGTTACTGATATCCTGCAGCCAGTTCTGATCGTTCTTTGGAAAGTTGTACTTATACCACTTATCGTAGTCTCCGCTACCATCCGCTCCAACATACATTTTCCACGCATCGGTTTTCTTAATAGCTTCTTCCTTCATTTTTAGTAACTGGGCCACGGCCTGGTTTGATTTCTCTACCATCGCACTGGTACCTGTTACGGTAGGCTCCATAACAAATCGGATCATGTCGATAACCATCGTGAAATTCAAAATCGCAAAGCCGATTACAAAGGGCCTCAGCAGAGGGTAAAAATCGATAGGCTCCGCCCGGGCAATATGCCCCCAAACCCTATACGCTATAAACCAGGTAGCCGCAAACCCGGCAATGCCTCGGCCAACGTCGCGTAGCTCCTTGCACAAGGGATACATCTCCTTATATAAATCGGCCAGTACTTGATGCAGGCTTTTAATCTCATCAGCCATACCCCCCTGGGCAAAGGTCAAGGCGGGAGTAATAAGCATTACCAGACACAGTAATGCTTGTTGAAATGTCTTATTCATACGTTTAATGATTTACCGTTCTCTTCCTCAATTCCAGCTCTGCTGGTAACTCATTTTATCCCCAAAATGATTCGGGACATTTCCACTTCATTTTTTTCCTTGGTGCGCTGCTTGCTCAGCATGTAGGCGTTGCTGTTAAAATGCCTAAGAAAACCTAGTTGGTCTTCCATCTCCGCGAAAATCGAGTCAATCGCTTTGATCCGTTCGTCATCGGACATACGAAGTTTGCCAGCGGTAATGACCATAAGAAGATCATCCAGGTTATCGACACTCCTGTCAAAAAGATTTTTATAAACCTTCGACATGTAATCGACTTCTGATGGTGTAAAATTCTTATCGTCCCTGAAATATTTATATGCAGTCTGGTACTCTTTTACAATGCGTATTTGATATTGAATAATATCCGCTACCCGCTTGTATTTCTGAACAGCAGGACTGACCCCCAGCAGATTCTGAAGAAATAGATCATGTATACTGAAGTTACCCTCGGATATATTCTTAATCGTATTATATCCCTTCGAGATAATTTCGTACCCGTCATACATTTTTTGCAGAATACTCTTTAACTGGGCGAGCTTTTCTACATTCAACAGCAATTGTTGAATTTCAAACTCCTGGGCCGCTACACGCGCAGGTTGCACCAGCATG
Source organism: uncultured Niastella sp. (assembly GCA_966211305.1). Taxonomy (GTDB): domain Bacteria; phylum Bacteroidota; class Bacteroidia; order Chitinophagales; family Chitinophagaceae; genus Niastella. Next base: position 31,901 of record CBIHPC010000022.1, on the reverse strand, counting down.
AAAAACCCCAAACCACACAAAAACATTCTCAACTTTTTCATACACTACACTTTTATTAGAAGCCATATAATTTCTTTAACAGAAAGGATTCCCACGCAGCCTGGGTACGGTGATACGCGAGCACACCAGCCTGGCGGCAGAAAGAAGAAGTAAAGGACAACTGGTCTTTTGTCTCCCCATAGATCCTGTCAATGAAGTTTATTCGTTCATCATCCTTCATCTCCATTTCACCGGAGGTTAGAACCCTGGTAAGATCATCAAGGTTTTGAAAGGAAGCAGACTTAACGTTAGCGTATACAGCAGAAATATACTGGCGCTCAGTTGCAGAGAACTGGCCGCTTTCAGCAGAAAATTTGAGAAGCTCCTTAAAATGCTGAAGGATGGTTGCCTGATCGGATACTATAAAGGCAACCCGGGAATAGCTGGAAAAAGCAGGATTAACGGCGCGTAGTGAATTAAAGTAGCCGTTGTGCAGATTAAAGTCGCCGTGTTTGATGTCCCCGATGAGGCGGGTGCCATCCTTCACAATGGTATACCCTTTTTGCAGGTAACCGGCATATACCTGCAGGGCCGCAATCTGATTAACGAGGTATTCTATCTGTGTCTTTCTTTGCCGGAACCACTCCTTCCACTTTTGTCCATAGGACACCTGCATGCTTACTAACAGGGCAAGCACCCACACCAACTTTTTCATAATATATGCTTTTACATTCTCACAAAATCACATCGCACTGCATATTGAAGCCTGATGGCTATTGGAGGCCATACAGCTTCTTCACCACCTCGATCTCCCCTTTGACCGTGGCCCGTTGAATACTTACAATCTTATTCTGTTCATTAAATTGGTCGAGGTCGCGTTTATTAATAGCAATATTCTCAGCGGCCCGGTTAATAATCTCTCTGCGTTTTGCATCCGTCATTTGCGTAGAAAACGAATTAATCACCAGGTAAACCTGATCAAGATTTTTCAGGCTGGATTCCAGAATAGCAGAATACATCTGGTACATCCGGTCAATTTCGTCCGGTGTAAAGTTTTTATCCTGCCGGAACAATGCATAAGCAGCCTTGTAATCTGTTACAATCTGCGCCTGCATCTGAATGATCTCTTTTACTTTATAATATGTGGCTAATGCGCTTTTCACACGCCACAGCTCATCAAAGTAATTGTCATATAAATCCTTTTGCTTTTGAACCCAATCACTGATCTCGTCCAATTTCAATTTGGACATCGTATTCTCAACTGTCTTCTGCGCGTTCTGCAACCAGATCGTCGCATTTTGCAGGCGTTGAATTTGTAAATCCATTGCTTTGATCGCTTTGACGACAGCCGCCTTTATTACTTCCAAGATCGGGTCCTGAGCCCTGGTTTGAACCGGGATTACCATTGTCAACCCACACAAGATCACAACACACAATATCTTTTTCATGGTCATTCAATTTTTTTAAACTCCATTTTTCCCATCTTTAAAAGTTGGTTTTTCACATCGAATGCGATTATGCTACCCGTATTGGTACTATATAACGTTTTATCGCTTTCGCGGTACGTACACGTCCAAGTCTCCGTTTCATATTTATCTGGTTGTTTCTGACCTTCCTTGATCCGTGCAATACGTGTAGACCGGTCAACCTGAAATGTTTCACTGCCAGATTCAGTTTGCTTTTTTATACGAAGTGTGTCGTCACCGCCAACACTCGTACTCTCATAAATCGATTCATTGAAAGACCGTACATAAGTACCAGGAATAAAATCTTTAACGGCATCTTGACGGGATACGCTTCCGCATCCGGCGATTATCAGGGCAATGGATAAAACTGGAGTTATGTTTTTCATTTTTTAAAGGTTTTTGATTCGCAAAAAAGTCTAACAATTTGCTATTTTTTTCATGTTTTCCATAACGCTAACCTGAATCGTTATCCACATTTATGCACTAAAAAGCCACATTATTTTTCGCCCTGGGAAGCCACATATTCAATTGCCTTCCGGTAGTCGCCCCCAAACTTCTCCACGGCCTGCAACACCTGCAGTTTTTCCCTTTGGTCCGACGTGTACGTGAAATATTCTTGTCGTGATACCTCAAGTCGGTACACCTTTGAGTAAGAGCTGCCCAGGCCCACCCACAGTTCCTTATACCGCGGCCCTGGTTCCGGCGATTTGTTCAGGCTCAAAATTTCGGCCTTTTGTTTTTCCGTGATACCCAACATCTGCTGGATTAAATCAAACTTATTTTGGTACTTGGACTGGTCGAGCAGGATTTTTACATCGGCATTATTAATAATGGCCTGCTTAATGATGTCGGAGCTGATGATATCTTCAATTTCCTGCGTTACCAGCCCCACCGAACCAGCGAACTTCCGCACCGTTTTGAAGAGATATTTGATGTATTCCGCCATGCCTTCCCTGGCGATAGCCTTCCACGCTTCTTCAATAACGATCATCTTCCGCACCCCTTTAAGCTTTCGCATTTTCTCAATGAAGGTTTGCATAATCGTTATGGTCACCACCGGAAACAAAATCGGGTGATCTTTAATGTTATCCAGTTCAAAGACTAAGAATTTTCGATCTAACAGGTCCAGGTTTTCCCTGGCATTGAGCAGAAAGTCAAATTCTCCGCCCCGGTAATAAGGGCGCAACACATACAAAAAATTAGTAACATCAAAGTCCTTTTCCTTTACCTGTTCTGCCTTCAGCACATCGATATAGTCCGACTGCAGAAACTCATAAAACGTATCGAAACAGGGAAACAGTTCCCGATGCTCTTTTAGCCGGTTATAATAGAGCTGGAGAGCGTTGGAAAGAGCCACATACTCGCTCCTGTTAAAGCTTTCGTCACTGCGTTTCCAGAGGGCTAGCAACAGCGTTTTGATGGATTCCTTCTTTTCGGTATCAAGCGTTTCACCCGGTTTGATGAAGAACGGATTGAACTTGATGGGGTTATGCTCATCATACGTGAAGTAATACCCCTTCATTAACCCGCAGGTAATATTATAAGAGTGCCCCACATCCACGATCAACACGTGCGTGCCCTGTTCGCAGTAGGATCGGACAATATGGTTCGTCAGGAACGATTTACCACCGCCTGAGCCTGACAAACAAAACAAGTTACGGTTAGACGTTAGCCCGCGTGCCATCGGTTCCTCCCACAAGTCTGTGTGAACGGGCCTCCCTGTGAGCCGGTCGCCCAGTCGAAGGCCATAAGGGCTAATGGAACTCCTGTAATTGGTTTCCAGGTTTAAAAAACAGCAAGCCTGCTCGGCAAACGTGTCGAACGCATCATTTAAGGGGAAATCACCGGCGTTACCTGGAATGCCTGCCCAGTGGATCTGTGCCGCACCATCCACTTCGTGTTTGGGACACGCGTCCATCTGGGCCAAGGCAGAACTCACCAGGTTTTTGAGGTCTTTCAACCGTTCCTTTTCCTCTGTCCATACCAGTACGTTAAAGTGCGCGCGAACCGGTAATCGCTGCTGGCTGATGGCCTCATTTAGAAAGTCGTTTGTGGCATCCCGTGCTATCGCATTTTCCCGGGAATAAGCCGATAAGGATTGCAGCCGGAGCCGTTTGCTCTCCAACTGCTTGATGGTTTTCTGCGGGTCTTCTATAAATATGAACTGGTTGTACAAGTGGTTGCAGGGTAGCAATTGACCCAGGACCGAAGCGAACCCGACACTGAATTTGGTACGCTCCGTCGAGAACTTGTCATAGTTGATCCGGGAACCGCAATGCGAGGGAAGGTCAGCCGCGTCCGCAAGGGTATACAACTGGCAATATTTGTCCCCCACCCGAATCCCGTCCTGAAAATTGATATCATTTAGATAAACGCCCGCGCCTTCCGATTGCAGGTTCATATAGCGTTCAATAAGCCCGGCCTGATCATCCTTACCCGCGAGTTCATCGTTGGTCAATCTCCTTAAGGACAGGAACCCACTATCCTGCAGGATGCGACAGAACTGGCCAACAGCATCAAAAAATTCCTGGAGAATTTTCGGCTTTACCGATTCTTCGGGAACGATAGAACTGCGAATCAAATTTGAGAATAACGAGCTGCCTGCTTTGCGGCCCTGCGGCTTTTTCGTCAGCATAATGTAGCAACTGTGGTCGAGGTAAGGCCGATCCATAAAAAACCGCTCACTGCTTCTGCCAAGGAAGCTCCCTTCACTCTCAAAATCGGCCTTGACACTCGACTCAGTAAACCAATCCTGCTTGTGAAACACACACTGTTTGGGTAAGACTTTGATTGCTTTGATAAACGTCTGATGCAGGGTCTCATACTCCTGATCACTCAACGTGAAAAGTTCAGGAAGTGTCACCTCAAATGCCACCGTCACATCCCCCTGCTTCGACAATACACAATCTTTCTCTATACCCAGTATGGGCATCATGTCCTTCAGCTTTTTTTCCATAACTCACGAATTCAATCACACTGCTGTCGGCAGAACTGATTATTTTTTTAATGCTGTAAATTCCTTTCTAGAATAGCTTTTAACAGTGGCGGGTATGCTCCGCTTCGCCATCTTTTTCATCATTCCGTATTGGCCATGCGTATGACTTAGTTTATAAACATAGGTCACCACATAAGCGCCAAGCGCCAAAATGAAACCCAAACAAATGAACGTGTTGACACCGCAGATGAAAAGTATGGCAAACAAAACCAGGAGGGCTAACAGCGCACCGCCCAGGTACCAGATATACTGGGCTTTCAGTCCTTTAAACTCCACGGGCTTATTAATGCCTTTGTTAATTTGATAGACGCTGGTTTGCATTGGTATCAATTACAGGTTTACATACGAGGTTTCATCTTCGGCCGGCGTTGCTCCAACCCGTGTTGCGTCTGAAGGGTCCCAGGCAGCACCCTATTCAAAACTGCCTGTTCCTCCTTTGAGGGCTTGATTCCCATTAACGCATGCTTCTGAATCATGACATGGACAGACCGAAGATTTAGATCTTGTATTTCATCGGCCGAATCAAAAAAGCCGGAAAACTGCTTATCGTTCTTCAACCGTGAAAACGGAATGCTGTTCTTTGGATTAGCAACGTCGATAAATTTTTTCCCCTCCATATCATACTGGTACTTGGCTCCTTTAATCTCGATAACCGGTAGCTTCTTTTTCATACATCAAACGTTTTTATTGGATTCCGAAAAAAGATTTGATCACGGTAGCCACCACCACCAGGAAAACACAGCTGCCAAACCACGCGGCCGCCACACGACCGGTATCGGGGTCTCCTGAGTTCCATTTCTGATACACCTTGACCGCACCGATGAGGCCGACAACGGCACCACACGCGTACATGAGGTTGGTACCTGCCGCATAGTAGCTCCGTACCTTCGTATTGGCTTCATTGATGCCCGCAGCACCATCCTGGGCGTAAATCGCTGCGCTGACCACTAATAGCGCCACTGTAAACGAGGAGGCATACACGATCTCCCTTTTGCTTTTTAAGCAATTCCTTGCACACATTTTCATAACTCACTTGCATATTTAAACTGATGAATAATCAACCGCACACAGGAAACCACCCTTGGTGAGCCAACCGGGTTCCCCCTTAAAGAGGGACTGGCAGCTCCATTCCGTCATCCTAACCCATCCATACACGTTGGATCTCTTCGTCACTCAGATCGACAGAACAATGGTTTTCTGTTTCAACTCTTATGAATTCGTCAATATCGCTCCTGTAGTTTGTCTCAGAAAATTCCTTGTACTCGCGTACAATCACCTGCAGGCCCATGATAATTTCTTCCTTGATAAAAGACTTTCCGGCGATGTCCTGGAGAAATTGGAGCAATTCGTCGGTAAGCATTTTCAACCGATTTTCCGTTTCATCCTGATTGTTTAGTTTTGCAACGGACTTTCCGGCCTGGGTAACCGCTGGTACAGCAGCCGGCGTTTGCTGGGCGGGCCTGGTTGGAGCCAGCTTTTTGAATGTGAGTTTTAATAAGCCGTATTTGTATAATAGGAGAAAAACAATCGAATAATAAACGGCAATAACTGCAATCACCACCGTCCAATAGTCACCCCAGGAGAATTTCTGCAACATAGTTTTAAGCTTTAAATTGTTAACTGCGTTTCGTGAATCAAAGAAACGACGGGAAAGAGGCGGTTTTCGGACCTACCGGTCCTAGTACCCCCGATAAGCCTCTGAATATCAAATAGAAGTATTTTCAAAAAGGTTTCCCTTTCTGTCCATATAACTGGAATGCAGACATGATTACGGGATTTTACGAATGGCTTTGACCATCTCCAGCAAAAGGTCGGTCACCTTGCGTTTGGTGCCTTCCTCTACATTGTAATACTTGCCGTGGAAGCTGCCGGGGGAGATGGCCTCTTTGCGCTGCGAGGTATAATGGGCAGCGAAAAAACGGAAGACATCCTGGAGGTTGGAATTGGTGATGATACCTGTATCTTTCATCGACCGCGTCAAAAGCGCTAAAACCGGTACGGATATCGACGTATGAATTTTTGAATGAGCATCGGCTGCCGCCAGCGTTTCTTTCTTTTGGTCCGCATACCCGATTTTAAGCTCCTGTTCCATCCAGTTAATTAGGTATTCCTTTACAGAAATTCCTCCATCAAACAATGACATTTCATTGTTTGATGGGAATCTATATAAATATTTTAATGTTAGTTTAAACCAATTCTTTCTTCCTTCTTCATCCGGGAGTTGAGATAGCATTTCATCATAAATTGCAACACAATGTTTCATGAAAGCCGAAGAATTAAAATTGCATGCAATGCAATATTCAAGGAGTCGTGACTCGTTATTGATTCCATTATTATAATTTTCCTTATTTAAAAGCCCGCTTAAAAAGTCATTCAGGTATGAGAGCTTTCCAAAACTAACAGAATTTATAGAAATGCTCTTTAGTTCCTCAAATAGAATAGAAAGTAATTGCTCGTCAGTAGTTTCAGACGATAAGTCTTTAACATGGGACTCGGTAACTTTGACCGAGTTAATAAATTTATCCCATAGATATGTTGGAACTAGTGCAGTTTTATCAAAATTATTTGGAAAGTACCTTTGTATAAATTCCAGGCAAAAAGTTAAGTCCATTATAACACATTCATATAATCGATTTGCTTCAGGCCAATTTAAGCTATTCAGAACATACCCTTGAACGATATCAATTGAAAAAGAAAAAAGTGTTTGATAGCCTGTTATAAGGGAAACTAATTCGAATTCAGGTCGGGCAATTAATGCTTCTATTACAAGCCAATATGTAAAATCCTCTCTGATTTCTCTGCACCGAATGATTAATCGATCAAACTCATCCGATTGCATTAGTTGTGCCCTAACATAATCCGGTGCAATCTGAATTCGGATAAAGTCGTTCAATATCGCTGCTTTCTGATTGTTCATAGGTTCACATTCACCAATGGCAAAAACACCTGAAGTATCACAATCCTTTCAGTTAAATTGATATAACTGGATTATCTCTTCCATCAAAGAAACATGCCTATCTTAAAGTATTTCAATAGGCACTTTTAAGAATCTTACAGTCTTGTAATCAAAATTGCAGAATAGGGGTTGGCATATTTACCCGATAACGCCATTACACTGCGTCACCAGGAAATTCATTAGTTAACTATACAAAATTAATGTTGCAATTATATGTATCAGTTTGACATTTATCAAGACTTTTGATTACGGACGCGGCTTAGCGTTTCTTCCGTAACGCCTAGAAAAGATGCAACGTGCCTCATAGGAACACGGGAAATTAGATCGGGAAATGTATCAATAAACCAATCAAATCGTTTCTTAGTTGTAGCGACACTTTGAAGTTGGTATGCGTGCTCTTCCTTTAACATGTAATAGTGTTGGAGTAACTCCCTTATGATATAATTCAATTCCCAATAATCCTTATATGCTGCTTGTAACTCATTATGGGTTAAATAATATATTTCACATGGCTCTACCGCCTCAATGACTTCATAACTGGGCTTCTGGGAAAAAAAACTTCGTACCGAAATCGCAAGACTATTATCTTTTAAAAACCAAGACGTAATTTTTTTATCATTTTCCAGGTAATAACAATGCAGGAGCCCCGTACTTAAAAATGATCCAATTGAATTTACCTGCTGTTTTTTTACCAGTAATTCCCTTTTTTTCAATTTCCGGTATTTTAGGTTCCTTGTAAGATAATTCTGTAAATCTTCAGAAACTGGATAGATTGAGTTAAATAATGTTAAGAGATCATCCATAAATAGGCTAAGTTTATAGGCTAACGGTAATAATAATGTGCAAATATTTCAAAATATTTATTATTTTGCATTTATTCCCTATTTCATACCTAGATCGTTAAATTTAGATATTTTTTAACGTCAAAACCTGTCCTAATGTCGGCTGTTCACCCCAATTACATAGCCTGCGATGTTAAAATTACTATTGTCAGGTATTCAAGTGGGTTATTGAGCTCTATATTTAACCATAGTAATCCATTTTTCCAGCCGGCTTACTACCAACCCCTGCCTTTTTGGGATAATGTCAATAGATTTGAACAGCCAAGCAATAAAGCAGAGAATTCTTATTGGATTGTTGAAGAGGAACTAACAATACCTCCAGTTTTAGATTTAAAGAAAACATTCAATTGCTTCAATAGAATACCCTCTTCAGGAGCCCAGTACTCGATAAAATTGTGTGTAGATGTTCCAAATAATAAAAAGCCTTTGCAACTATCACCTCAAACGGGAAGTGAGACCGGACATGCCTTTGTCGTAATAAAAAAAACTCATGGTGGAAATAGTATAGTTCAGGTATTTGGGTTTTATGCACAACGACACCCGGGTTACGGGTTTCCGTTTAGACCTATGCCATCCACAATAAACAATAACCAGCTTAGGGAAATTAATGCGAGTATTGAAATGTTCATGTCCCCACAACAGTTTGAAGAACTTCGAAAAAAAGCCCTTGAGTTGGCTAAAAAACAATATGCCGCAGCGGACTACAATTGCACAAACTATGGATTGGATCTTTTCAACTCAATTAGACAAAATCCTATTATCACGGAAACCTACCCGGTTTATCTACCAGGTAACCAAAATATTTGGGGCACTTCTAAACCTCAACAGGCAGTAATTGATCGGACACCGCAAATGCTCTACAAAAAGCTTCAGGAAATGAAAGGTAAAAAAGATGAAGAAGCATCGTGTATTGAATTAGATTTAACAGGAAAAACAATAGCTCCCCTTTCGCACGGGGAATGCGACTAACCAAAATGAAGAAAGTTCTATTTTTATTTGTCATAATTATTGTTATTATTAATTTACCACCGGTAAAATGGATAGCGGGGCCTGATGACGTCTATTATAGTAATGTAGATGGTTCGTTTACATTTAATGAGTATAACACTTCAGGAAGAAATTATGAGTTATGTTTGAGAAACTTTCAGGCTTTTAAAGAAACGGAAAATCATGACACTACTCTATATAGAATTACTCCAAAAAATATTTTTAAAATATGGAGATGGGGGGACTATTTAACAAAGGAAAAATATAAACTTCCCTATGAATCGTGGGAAGAAATACAGACTAAACGAGGTCCGATAAAAAATAAAACCAATTGGCAAGCTTTTTAACAGGGTTTCCTGGGCCTTTTACACGGTGATCGGTCAATTTAGGTTTCTCATTTATTTAAAATTTCTCGCCTCATCAAAAAGATTGCCGGGTAAAGATTGTATATCCGTTCTAGACGAATCCGATATCTATTATGATTTCTACAAGCCCTAGCATTCCTTAATCGATGCAAATACAATATATCCCATAACCTGAAGACATTTCAGCGATATATTGTAATCGGGCAATCATTGCGTACAATAATGTTGCAATACCTTCAATAAAATAATTTTAGTGCAACCCGTCTATTTTTAGCGCGGCCATCATAAGTCTTATTATCACCAACTGGCTGTTGCTGGCCATAACCGGTAGATCGTACCCGGGAGGCATCATTTATTCCCCTGCTGATTAAATAAGCTCTAACAGCTCCTGCCCGCTTTTCGCTCAAAGTTTGATTATATTTTTTTCCACCAACATTATCAGTATGACCTTCAATTATCAGATTCAACACCGGGTATTTATTTAACAAATTAACTAATGAGTCAAGTGAAGAATACGAACCGGGCAACAGGCGATGACTGCCTGTTTCAAAGAATATATTTTGCGCAATCCAGTTTACCCGCGCTTTTAGCGTTTCAATTTCCGGACACCCGCCATTTACCAGACCGCCGGCCATTTCCGGACATTTATCTTTATCGTCTGCAATACCGTCTCCATCTTTATCGGGCATGGGGCACCCTTTATACGCTACAACGCCTTTTATTTCAGGGCACAGATCATCCATGTCAAATATTCCGTCGCTATCCCGGTCAGGAGGAAGGCAACCATTATATTCTATGAGGCCGGCAATGTGTGGGCATGTATCTAGACTATCGCTGATACCGTCGCCATCAGCATCATTCTGAGCTATTGATTTAATTGTTGGCAATTGAACCGGTGCAGTATTTATGTGAACGATCTTTTTTCGGCTTATTGGACCGGCTATGCCAATACTATGAAATAAATGGTGCTGTTGCAAAGAGGTGAGCGCGGTCCGGTATTGCATATTAAGCAACAAAAAAAGACCGGGCAGAATATTTATCTGAACACCAGCCCCCAACGGCGCATAAAGACCATAATGGTCACTGTATTGCGACCATCCTATTCCACCCAGTATGTAAGGGTTGAAGATAGCCGGGGATCTTAAAAGACGCATTAATATTGAGAAATCATTTTCGAGCAATAATTGCTTCCTTCCGGCACTCAGGCTGCCGTTTTTGCCGGAGGGAAAATCAAGGAAAGAACCTGCAAGTGAAATATTATAATCGAAGCGTTTCGAAAAGCTATTTTGAAAATGAACAGAGATACCTGGTTTCAAATGCCGGCCAAAAGATGGCTGGTTATTGGCACCCGAAAAATCAAAGTAGGCGAGATTCACGCCTATGGCCTGAGTTTTTATGAATTTTACAGGTTGGCACAGACAAACGCTAATTACCGCCTGAAAGCAGATAGACATAACTATTAATAGACATCTTGAAATTGTAGGCACTTGAATGAAGGAATGATACTGTGAATATACTCTAATGAATTAAATTACTTGTAGGCTCGATACTATTTAAAAAACTATTGATTAAAATCAATTATTACACACTTTGAAAATACGTGAAAAACACCTTTTTTCCTACGTGGTATTTTCAAGAAGAAAAGATCAATTATTTTTGAGAGATATCTAAAATACCCTTTTGTAATACTCCTTCAAACTTATGTCATTTTGGTTAAAATACATTCCTATAACAAGCAGTAATGCATGCCATGAACATCTTACCCACAGCTAAGCACACATTCCAAAATATCTGACTTTTCATTTTCAATTAATCTAATCAATAAAACTGTAACCCATGATAAAATATTTAACCACAATTTACTTAATTGTACTTCCTATCTTACTTACATATTGCGCATCAACTGTAGAAATCTCAGAAAATGACAAAGAACAACTGGATCCTAATTTCGCTGGTTATAGTGGTACACTATTAATTATTAGAAACTATGACAACAAAACAGGTTACAATGGTTATGACAAGAGTACAATAAAAGCATTCCGTAAATATTACAAAGGGGATTTTATAATCATAAGTGAAAAAGATTTATCTAAATACCCTGACCTGGATAAATACCGGTTTTTCGTGAGAGCCTGGGTCTCTTCCCAATATTTAGGTTCTTTTAATGGGAGGACGGATTATAGCCATAAAAGCTGGTACATTATGAATGATCGAAAAACTCAGAAAGAATACAAAACAAAAGTATATCCAGGGTATATAGGCATGGAAAAGTTGCCATTAGCATTTGAAGCATTAAGGTCATCCAAAAAGAAAGAATAATTAACTTAAGCTTTAAGATATTCTCGTCTCCCTCTATTCATGAAAACATCCTACCACCCTGCTATTACTATCGCCTTTTACCTGAACTGCCTGCCCCCGGAATTATCACAATACATTCCACGGTCTACCCGGTTCGACTGGCAGCATAAAGACAAATCAACCTGTTTCGGTTACGAATGGTTTTGCCAGAACCAGCAATTGTTCAATACATTAAAGCAGGTTTCCTCCAATAAAAGATTGTTGCAGATCAATAAAGCGTTGATTCGCATCATTGCCATAAAGCGATTTATCACTCGTTATGCAAGCTTTGTTAAACATAAAATGTTTTCAATAACGCAAACCATCTTAATAAATATTGTAAAAACAACTACGGTGTTCGGCTTAACCAAAACGCTCCGTTTTTTACAACTATCCTATTCTGCTTACCTAAAACTAAAAAGATCAGCCAGGTGTAATTCGTTACTAAATTTGTGTATTGTAAAACACCCGGCCCAACTACTCAAAAAGGAAGTTGCCATCATTAAACACTATTGCTGTGATGACAGGTTCCTGCACTGGCCGTTGTCGTCTATATATGAAATGATAAAAAGAGAAGGCGCCGCTTTCTTTAATATCAGCACTTTTTATAAATATGTAAATCTGCTGAACCTAAAACGCCTCGCCCTGGCATATAGAAGAAAAGAACACCATAAGGGAATCAGGGCAAGCAGCCCTTTACAAATTATTCATGCAGATGTGACTGTGTTTCGTACTGCAGATAATAAAAAGAGTTACATCCATCTGATCCAGGATAATTTTTCAAGGGCCATTTTACAATGGGCCGTAAGAACCAACTGCACCGCACAAACAACTTTTGATATACTGAAGAGGGTACATGAATCTTTCCTGCTTCCCGCAAACAGTGAGAACTGTCAACTTATCAGTGATGATGGTTCTGAAAATTATGGCCCTGTGAAAGCATTTGTTCAAAATAGCCAACACCCCACCATACAACATCTGATTGCACAAAGGGATATTGAGTTTTCAAATTCCATGATCGAAGCCGCCAATAAACAATTAAAGTATCGCTTTTTGTACCATCACCACATTGCCGATTATGATGCCTTGGTCAAATACGTTGAACAATCGATAAATGATTACAACAACAGACCACATCATGTTTTATTCGGATTAACTCCCAGTGAAGTATTGCAAGGTCAAATACCAACCCCTGATAAATATGCAGAACTAATTCAACAATCAAGAACCAACAGACTTAGAGAAAACAAAAAGATCAAGTGCTGCTATAATACATTTTGACCAATAACACCCGATTCAAATAAAATCTTTCATCCACTGATATTAATCTTTCTCTTTCTTACCAGGTATCTTAATCTGGTAACATTTTGTTTTTCAACAAGTCCGGATATCCGAACCACTTATTATATAAAGATCGTAGACGTTGCACGGTATTAAGTAACTTCCAGAAAGCGCACTCCAGTAACTCCATTTTTCTCAAGCTGCTTTTTAAGCTTTTCATTGATTATTTTAGCAACACCATACTTTTTTAAACGGAACATATTAACGCTTTCATCTATCCGTTTTCCATCAACAAACAATTTGTAAATACTTTTATACTCACCTGCTTTATCGGGCCTAACTGGATCATTTTCTTCCCATTTTTCAAAATCAGATCGAGCTTCATCTACACAGTCTATACTGTTTAGTGTAACAGCTATGAAATACAAATGCCCATTTTTGACTCCTTCTATTTCTACAGGAATTAATTGACAATCTTCATTACTTAAAATCGCTGCTACTTTCTCGTTAACAATCATGACCTCAAAATCAGCAAAAGTAAAATCTAAAGGCTGGCCATTTTCTCTGATATTTATAGATATTTTTTCATTATCAGGCAACTCAATTTTTGCAGAAGATGTAAACCGCCATACGCTGATCATTTCGTTCTCAACAACATTAAGACTGCCTAAAAACCATCTATTCTCTGGAAAGTATAATTCATCAAACAATCTATAATAACGCATAACCTTTATTGTTTAGTAACCAATTTATTTAGCGTAGTCCCCGCTGTACTTACTTCTTTTCTAAGTATTTCAATTGTACGTTCAAATGCCTCTTTGTAATCTTTACCACTCAATCCTTCCGTAGCTTGAGTTAATCTGTCAAAAACAGCCTGATGATATTCATCGGGATGCGGACCTTTGTGCCCTGGTACATTTATTTTATTTAAAGCATCATCTAGTTTATAACCAGCCTTTTTAAATAGAGGCTCAAATTTCCTAGACCATTTTTGCCCCCGCAAGAAGTTCTTATTGGTAAATATATGATGCAATGGGCCTTTTAAAAGTTTGGCAGCAGCATGGCCCGCAATAAAACCAAACGCATACATTCCAGCCTCACTTACATTGCCATCGGATACTGCCTTGCCAAAATTCGTAATATCTTCTAAGTCTGATAAACCAGGCAAGTATTGACCATAGGTGTCATAGTTTGCCTTTGCTTTCTTATACTCATTTGAACCAAGATAACCTCCTTGTTGTAAGCTACCATTATTAATCTTGGCTTCAGTGAACTGTCTAAATTCTCCTGGCAATGGCTTTCCGATATTATCTGGATTAGAACGCCATGCCTCATAGGCTCTTTTTGCCTCTTCAAAATTACTTTTATTATGAACCGCATTAGTTATTCGAGAACGCTCAATACATCCTGCGCATGTAGACTCTGAAGGATTCCTTAGTTTAGGTATTGTTACATTATACTTTGGAACAGCTTCTTCCAAACCATCCAAATCAATAAACATTATCGGTTTATTCCCCGCAAACTGATAAGGCGTATACCAGGGATAATCCTTTGTAAGTGGATCACTAGATAAGAACTTGCCTATTCGAGGATCATATATCCTCATCCCATAATCCTGCTGATTCCCCAACCCCTTCACCTCATTATCGTTCCACTTGCCGTTGAAACCATGCGTATAAGGAACGTCGCTATTAGGCAGTGCAACACGCGACAACATCCCAAACGGATAATAATCCTGCGCCATCACTATATGCGGCTCGTAGTGTTTTATCAAAGAACTTCCACCGAAAGGTACGCCAAATTTCCTATCGCTGATTGTTGCTAATACATTCCCTAAGTGGTTTGTTAACTCGTATTGCTTATACCCCCGGTAACTCCACTTTTGCCCACTGTAATATTGCATGGAACCAGGGCCGTCATCTACCGATTCTTTCACCGACATGGAACCTACCCGGCTGCTGCCGTACATAAACACGTCGTTTTGTTTCAGGTTCAGGCTGGCCAGGTTGCTTTGGCTGCCATCGGTGGTATAAGTGCTCAGGATATTGCCCTGCGCATCCCGCACAAACCACGTATAGTACTTGCTGCCGCCAGCCGTTACCACCTGGCCTATACGATTGCCCAAGGCATCGTAACTGTATTTGATATGGCTTACCGGCACCTGCGCCGTGGGTGTTCTGCTAATCTCCGCTATTTTGCCATATACATTCCATTTAATTTCGGTGATATTTTCGGCACTGTCTTTTACCAGGTTACCAATGGCATCGTATACATAATTACTGTCTGGTTGCCCGTCGATATCAATTATGAAACCATCGCTATGCACATAGGCGCCTGCTGGCACACTATCGGTGATCCGTTTTAATTGATTCGTTCCCAGGTAATAGTAATACCGCAGGCTATCCATAAGGGCTGTTGTGCCTGTTATGCTCTTTCGCAAATACTTTAAAATATTTCCATTGGCATCATAAGAGATCCGTTCTTTCAGGTTCTCGCCCATCGAAGTGAGCCCGGCCCAACTGTTGCTTGTAGCATTAAACCCATTATAGGCATCCTGCCCGGTCAACCGGTTTAACTGATCATACTTGTAATTATAAAAGATCAGCGGCCCGCCCGGTTCACCATCGAACTTGCTTTGGTATACACTGCTGCTGCTGATATTGCCATTGTACAATGGCCGGAAATTGTTTGAGAGATACCCGCTATAACCGGGGAATGGTGTACCATTTAACGCAGTATAATCATTGCCAAAATAGTTGAGTGTAAGTCCTATGGCGTCTTTGGCCGTATAGCGGTTTAGGCTGCTATACCGTCCATCTCCGCCCATATCGAATGAATCCGTTCCGCCCGTGCTGTTGATACCTTTTAACCAGCCTTGTAACGTATAGGCATAGTCCATTCCCTGTACATGTTGTTCTCCGAGGGTTACGCGTGCTAATGGCCCGTGCCGGTAGTATTCGTAGCGGGCTTCCTTTTCCCATACCAAACTATCCTTACTGGTTTCTACCAGCGTTAGCCGGTTCTCCGCATCGTAACTGTAGCGGTGAAAGAACCCATCGCCCCAGCCATACTGGTACATGACCATATTTACCTTGCCGCTGATAAGGTCATATTGGTAACCCGTCTTTTTCCAGCGGTTACCGTTCTTGTTCATTACATTGGCCGTGGCGGTGTAACTGTCACTACCGTAGTCCTGCAACAAGAAGTTTACATTACCCAATATATCATACGTATAAAAAGTGCCCTGGTTGTAGGCATTGCTGGTTCCCGTATCGGTGAGCGTGGTATAACTTACCCGGTTGCGCAGGTTCTTTTGCTCAATTACCAGGCGGGGATCGCCGATGCCTACGAATCCGGGATAGGCCAGGTCATATACTGTATTAGTGATCTGGCCGCGGCGATTGTAAAGTGTAGTTAACCAGTTCTCCAATGCCGGCTGGTTGCGGCTGACGGCATCGCTCATAGCGCCGTTGCCGCTCGTATTGCTCACCTGCCCTACCTCCGTAATCCGGCCCAGCGAATCGTACTTCGTATAACTGTACAACCGCCCATCTTCCGTTGCACTGGCTCCTTTTTGCCTGGCATTGCGGCTGATGGCCAAACGTCCCAGCCGGTCGTACCAGAACGCTGACAAACCGCCATCGGGCGACTGCTGCGCCGTTACCTGGTTCAACGTATTGTACCGGTACTGGGTTGGTAACGTATGGTTCGGCGTTAGCAGTTGTTTGCTGCGCCGGGCGGCAATTACCGAATCTGACCAGGCACTTGCCCAGCCAAACTTGCTTATATCGATGCCCGCGGGTGGTATCGTCTTTAAAAGATTACCGGCCTGATCGTAGTAATAGAGCGTGTAGTGGTATTCATTTACGGGCTGGTATACCGTGAACGTTTCGTTGTACCGGGCATTCAAACACCTGGCCAGGTACCGGTCGTTAAAGCTGTTTATCAATGAATCGCGGTAAGCATCGTACAGTACGGTACCGGTTGAATGTGCAAAGAGTGTACTGTCGTCACAATTGGAATGCTGGTTTAAAACTGCCGGTGCAAATACCGGTTCGGTTTTGCCGCAAAGGGTAAGTAATTGGGTTGACGAGTCACAAATATTCAGCGTTAAATTTTTAGAAGCATATATGCTGTCGATCTGCGACCAGGTATAACTGGTTTGCTGCTGTTGGTTATAATAACTGGTAAATGCCGTAGTGCATGGCTGGCGCGGGCATCGTATATAAGGTGCGAAAAGAGCACGCTCTGAGCAGTCGGTAAATTCTTCGTTATAAAACAGCTTACCGTTTCGGTCGTAACACTTTATGTAATCGATCTGTGCAGGAAGGTTACGATCTGCTTTAAGCAACATCGAATAGACATAGAATTTCTCACGATAAACACCCGGAAAAGTTAACGTTTCTTTTAAAACGCCATCGTAATAAAACTTCACGAGGCTGTCGGCTATCTCAAAGTTGATGGTATGCCAGCCGTTGTAATTCTGCTGAAAACCGGCCAGACTAAAAAATATCAGATGGTCATCTGTTTTAACTTTATGGATATAATTCCAATATTGGTCAAAAAGATTGAAATTAATATAATACTTATCCTCCGGGTTCATACCGAAATACAGGTCAAGGGTATACCCATGGTAGGTTTCCCAGGGTGCAATGGTATCCTTCATGCGGATCTCCATATTCATATACCCATCGATGCAGGCAGAATCGTTGAAACTTATAAAATCAATCCCAAGACGTGACGTACCTGGTATTATATTTAATGTATCGGGGAATTGTATCTGGCCATCCCTGATAATGTCTTTTCGTGGAACCCCTGTGCCAATGTTGCCGGGATATACAAAATTGATGTTACCGGAGTCGCAGCCATAATAGTCGTATTTGCGGCCGTGGTTGAAATACCGGTTAACAAATTCACTCCGTATATGCGCTAATTTCCGGGCAACCGTATCTGTACAGGCGTTAAGTTCCGTACCACATGTATTACTGTATATAGTAGCAATCTGACTATAATTATATGCAGTTCCGTTCCTGTTATTAAAATAGCTTACAAAGGCGCTGTCGCAACCTGATTTCGGACAGGTAAAAAAATCGGGGTAATTGGAAAACGATTGTTTACAATCTTCAAACTCTTCAATGTATTGTAACTGCCCGGCAGCATCATATACTTTAAACCAGTCTACCTCCGTTGAGGTAGCGCCCCCGGCAGCCATGCTGTTTATTTTGCTAACATAACCAGTGTATGGAACAGTTAATACCAGCGTATCGTCGAGATATACGTTAAATACGTTGTTATGCGCATTGATTGATATAACCCGCCAGTCGGCAAAGCTTTTCATCAGGGGAACCATTTGCCGGGGAAATGTATCCACCTCATTATCAACCAGCCAATATCCATTATACTCGATCGCCGATGCCGTATCATATGCGGGGTTGAATTGAGTGAAGGTTGGACTGAACGTTACACTATCACCAAAAAAAATAAGGTTCGGCCCCTGAAACAAACTGGTATTTACTCCCAGTGGCGATTTAATTCTTGCTTTAAGCGTAAACTCATTATTGACACATAGTGTATCGTATTTAAAAAATCCGATGCTGAGCCCGTTTGCTGTAGAATCTAAAGGCAGATCGGCAATACCCGGGGGAATGTGTGCCGTACCGCCACTGAATATTTTGGCAACATTTGAGTCAGCAAGCACGTAAGAATTATTATATGCTCTGCTCATTCTGAAATGGGCTGTATTGCAACTGGCGGTATCAGGAAAGAAATACTGGTATTTGAAGTCGTTTAATAATTGTTGTAATGAATCACAGGGCTGGTTAGGTTGAGTTAGATTACATTGATCGCTAAAAGACAGGTACTCGTTGGCTGTTTTGCCAAAGCCGAGATGATTGTTCATGAACCGCTCGTATAACAGGTTCCAGCTTTGCTGTAAAGAATCTGCTACACTCGTGTCGGAAACAGACGGATAAACGCCTGGGAATTCGGCTTTGAACTCCTGTGCCAACATCTGCATTTTTTCACATCCTACACATACCTCCTTCACCCCGCACTGCAGCACCGGCGGCAGCGATAACGGCTCTTTAAGAAAACTGCAGTCGATCTGCCCGTCGCAGGCCAAACGCAGCGTATCGAGCACACCCTCGTATATACGTGTGTTGCTTTTGCGGTAGATATAATCTGAAAAACTGGAATCTATTCCATCAAACTGGTATTGCTGGTACAGGGAATCGATAGTGGCGCATTCGCAGGCATCGGGCTTTTGATACACCGGTTTATCAAAATACACCGGTTGCCGGTCGTATGGCAGCGGTGCACTGATCAGGTATACATTGCATTTGCTGTTGTACTCTTTGCCGGTGCTGTCGCAATAAAATTTTAAAACTTCTTCAAAGCTTTTATACTCGTAAGTGCTGGCAGGCTTTACCGTACTGGCGCCAAACAGGTGTGCTGAATCGCCGCCCTGCCGGCATACCTCTACCAACCGGGGCATTATCCATGCGCTGTCTGTGCTGTTGAACCCGCAGGGATCAAGTTCCTGCCACCACTGCTTCACGTAGGCTAAACAGTTGTCATTGATAAAATTGCTCAGGCTATCCCTGCCTGCCGCTTCCGTCGGCGGCATATCGCCCGGCGGCAGCATATTGGGGTCGTAAAAATTGGGCGTATGATTATCTGCCAGTTCAGAAAGATCGGCAAAACGGCCGCCTTCCTGCTGCTGCGCGTCGCTCAGGATCTGGGCAACGATCTCGCGCTTTTCCTGCAGGTACATTTCGCGGAAATACTGCCACGCAATATCCAGGTCGCCGATGCAACCGGCACTGATCGCAAATGCGCTGTCGAGGGGCTTGTATTGATATAAGCAGGCCGTACTGCCGCCTTCGCAATGCGCCATGATGGTAGCCAGCGACCACATGGAAATAGGGTTGCCGCTGCTGTCATGCGCCTTTTCAAGCACACTATCTTCCATGTTCGCTTTCCAGGCCGGTAACAGATCGGTGAACAGCGGATCGCGGTGCGCTGCATTGTAATTAAAAATGCTGCCGGCCGGGTGTGTGGTAAAATTGGCCGGGTTCAGGTAACCGCTGTCAACCGCCGCCTGGTAGGTTTCCGTATTTTGAAATTTTACATCCCAAATGTGGCTTTTGGCCAGCTCTTCATATTTTTTCAACTTCGGGTATTCGGGGTGTTTTTCAAGCAGCGTTTCTGCCCAGGAAGGTTTGAATTCGGCAACGAACTGCTCCTGGTTAAAGTCTTTTATAATTCGGGTTTCGGTTTTCCCATTCTCGTCCTTATAATCTCCCGAAGTAGTTTTATAAGCAGGTTGCGGGAACGTTCCTGAATACCAGAATACCGAATACTGATCAATGATTTGAGGGTTGGCATATTGTCCCAGCGGTGGCGTTACATCGGCCAGCATCTGCTCGCGAATGTTGTGATGATTCCCCGTGCTGTCGCACAATTTATCGCAGGCCAGTAACGCATTCTTATAGGCAATAGCAGCCTGAACGGTATGGTTCGCCGAATCGCTGTCGGGGATGCCGGCGTTCTGCATGTAATTGTCCCTAAAGGTTTCCCAATCGCCTGTTTCGGCCCGGCAGATACTGCAATCCGGCTCACATTCAATTACTGCCCGCAGCAATGCTTTCTGCTGTTCGATGGTTTGCTCCCATGAATGGCAGGTATTCTGCACCAGGAACACGCTGTCGCGGTAATGGTCCATTGCCCGCTTATTGATCGTTAGCGTTTTGGTGACCAGGTAAGTTCCTTCGGTTAAATAAATAGTAGTGTCAACTGCCGGCACCTGGCTGATGGTATCGCAGGCTGTCGATAGCTGGTAGTTCGACCTGGTAATTACTATCTGCGATCCGGTGGCTTTGCTGCTGTCGTTGCATTCTTCGGCAATGGTTATTTGCAGGTCATAAATACAATCATAACAAATGGCCGTGCTATCGCAATTCAAAATACTGATGCTGTCGGGCAATACCGAATACTGAAACAGGTGATCACCCGCTTTGGTAACCGTTAACCCCCTGCTGCTTTCTATCACGGTTCCTTTTACCAGGTTACTGGTGCTATCGAGCAGTTTTTTCGAGATCCAGTTGGCCGTGTTCGATGCCAGCGTATCCAGTTTCACGGGTGGTTTACCCGCTAAGGCCGTGGCAATGGTGCGGCCATGCATATCTACATAACTTATACTCACCTGGCCGTTGGCGTCGCGCACCGTATTTTTGAAATAATGGCTGGCATTGCCCACCTCGGTACCAAATAAGGCATCCAGTTCTTCCTGGTCGGCCCGGCCATAGGTATAAACCGTTTCATGTTTGCGCCCTAGCTGAAAAGTATCGGCTACACCGCCCTGTATGCTAACCCTGCCGGTATTATCGGGCGTGTATTTCGTTTCTGCAAAAACATACCCCCGCCCGTCGGGTATAAACTGGTGGTAACCGTTTGCTGCCAGCGGGTTGTTGGGGGAATAATACCTGGCTGCGCCGCTGGCAGTGTCCATGGCCGGTGCGCCCTGCCTGCAATAGCAGGTATCTGATAACAGCCCGTCATAAGCGCTTTTCGTGTACTCCGCCCCATTGAGCCGGTTAAAACCGGGCGTGTATTCAATGATGCTGCTTAGCGATGGGCTGGGCATAACCTGTATTACCGCCCGGCCCTGGTGGTCGTAAAATGTTTCGGAAATTACCGTGGTGTCGGTCGTATTGTCTTTCGTTACCGTTTGCCGGCTTTTTAAAGAACCGTCGAAATACTGCACCACCGATTTTCTTTTTCCTTCTTCGGCAAAACTGGTCGATGCCTGCCAGTTGAGCATGGTATCGGCGCCCCTGAAATCGAATTGCCCTAAACCATTGGTATAATCAGAGCTCCATGCCGATTCTATGCGCTGTCCGTTTTGTTTTATCTGCACCGCCCGCACCCGGTAGAACACAGAGCCTGCCCCTTCGAACAACAGCGGAATGTAATACGATTCTTTGGTGATGCTTACCCGGGTAGCGTTGGCGGGAAAGATCTTCTTTGGATCGAACAACGTTGTAGAACCTGTTTTGTAATAATTGTCTTTGGCCGCGCTGTCAATCCACGTCCATTCCAGGTCGTACTCATCGGCCGCGCGTTCGGGCGACCACCCTACCTGCAACTCGCCTTTTGCTGCTATCAGCGTACCGTTAACCGTTTGTACGGCGTTGCCGGTGCAGGAAAAATCGTATTCCCGGTTGATAAGTATTTCGTTGGTGAGCATCAATGCATCGCGGAATTCGCTTAATGTTCCCGTTTCCGCATCGATGCTGATGATCTCTATCTCTGCCTTATGCCACCAGTCGCTTGCCACGTACGTTGATTTAAACCCGTATGTAGTATATTCGGAATAACCGATCGAAAGCGTGATCTCGTCCGACACGCCTGTTTCCGGCGTACCATTGTCATCGATGGTGTAATGTACTTTAAAGGTCACCGACACCTCAAATTCATCGGGCAGCATATCCCGCCAGGCTTCGTCAATCTGGAAGGTGATGAGGTTTTTAAGATAAATGGTGCTTTGTAACGGCTTTAAGGTGGGATTGAAATACACCGTATCCATTACCATACTTGTTGAATCGGCTGCGATCTGGCTTCCGCGTAACGCGGGCGCGGCATACCGTTCATCGATGGCCTGTACCGCATAATAATTGCCGGTAAAAAGAATTAAAAACAATAACCGGATGATATAGCGTTGCATGTATTTCGGTTTATTGATTCAGGGAGTTGATTAGCTGGTAACTGGTATAAGGCGCCTGTAAACTGTAAATGCCTTCTTTTCGTATAAAATAACTACCGGTTGAAAAGGCGCTGTCGTTAAATGCGCCGGTTTCATATCCCGAGCATACCACCCGCACCTGGTAATTACCGGTGGCCCCGGGCGTGGCGGGGTCTTTCAATATTCTGTAATCGATCTGGCTTATGTGGTAATTAGTAGTGTCGTATAGAATGTTGTACCGGGTATAGGGACTGCCGCTTTTGAAGGAAAAGCTCAGTTTGCGGTACCCTGCCGAATCAACGGCTTGCAGGTCCTGTACATATAAACGGTTGAAGATGGAATCGATCAACCTGATGTGGAACAGGTTGATGCCAAAACCTACGGGCCGCGATAGTACCAACATATCATGCTCGTTGTGCACGGCCAAATGATAAAAATCATTTTGTATGATCTCGGTACTGTCGAGCGTTATCCGGTATTTCTGGTTGCTTAACTGGTAAGCGATCTGTATGGTATCATGCGAAACTTCGTCACTGGAGTCGGTGAAATAAACGATGGCATTGAAACTCAGGTGCGCGGTGTCGTAGAACACCGCCTCCAGCATCAATACTTCCCGCCAGAGATGCGTGGTATCACCAGGCTTATCCATAGCTAACAGCCTGCCGGTTGATAAAACAAGTACCAGTATAAAAACAAAGGAGTGCCTTATTCTGAAGTTTGTCATGGTTACTTTTTTTAGTTCATAGTTCACAGTTTACAGTTCCTGTTTGCTTTATGTTGGAGTTGATGCTGATCACTCCTTCAATAGTGCGCTGCGCGACTCTTTTATAGTCTTTATTCCCCGTTCGGTTTCTTTTTTCACGCGTATAAGCGTTCCGTCATCATCGTATTCGTAAAAAGTGGCGTAATTGTTTTCATCGAGCTCGGCCGCCAGCCGCAGGTTCACCGGGTTGTACACGAACGATTTCATATTGGCATTGAAAGGCTGAATACGCACATCGTCAAAGAATACAACAGATGAAGAAGTTGATTTCAGGCTGAATGTGCAACTGGTGGCTGTAGCCGGTATGGTGAGGGTGTCTTCAACCAACTGCCAGCCTTCGATGATATTGCCCACGGGGTTCAGTTGCTTTGTAGTTGAACTGCCGTCGTTGAACGCCAGTTCAACCATTGCATTATAGCTGCCCGTTATACAGGCGGTTTCCTGTTTGGCCCAGGCGCTCACGACCACTTTCCTGCCTTGCAAAGGCGAGAAGCGTTTTAATGTGCCGTTTGTGATCGTAGGGTTTTTAAACCGGACGCACCAGGCGGTATCATTGGTTGTGGTGAGGCTTTTGGCCGTTGTTATATTGGTACCTAAAGGATATAACTGGCTAACCGGTATTACTTCACGCCCTTGCGGCTGCACGCCCTCGCTTTTCCACTCAAGCTTCGCGCGGTTAAAACCGCCGCCGGCTGTCCACAATACCGTTATACGATACAATTCGCCGGCCTGCAACGTAATGGTATCGGTTGGGATGAACTGTTCATAATCATGGGGCACGGGCAGTTGCGTATTTTGGGTAAGGTTCCTTTCATTCACATATACCGACATAAAATTATCGGCCAGCCCATAGAACGTATACGTTCCGGTATAACGTGGTTGTATATACCCTTCCCATTTAATATCAAAGTTGACATTGCGGCAAACACCTGAAGGCAGGCTGTCGTAGGTGTGGTCAATATTTCCGGTGGTGTTTAACGACTGCATATTGTTGATATTGTTTACGCAAAAAGGTCCCACCAGCCTTGTGCTCGTATACATGCTTAAACCGGTTCCCTCGCCATTTACCGTAGTTTGAACGATGGCAACAGAATCTTCCTTCAGGGAATGCGAAGGGCCCGCGGTATCGGTAACCGCGCCGATATTGATTGTTTTCGAAACGGTGGCGTTGCCCCCAACCCGAAGGCTGTATAAACCGGAATGGCTTACCGTATCAACCAGCGTGTTGCCCGTACCCAGATCGATATGGCGGTTCACTGCACAACGTTTACAGGTATCGGTCTGGTAACCGTAGTCCTCGAAGCCATCGAAGGCTATTTCGCGGTTCCTGGCATTTTGCGCTACGGCAACCGGCAGCGTTTGGTTGTAGCCGTACTGGCCGGCATTGTACCGGTTCAGCGGGTCGTGGTTCTCGATCTCCTGCCCTTTGCTATTAAAGAGCGTCATTTCACTGTTCCATACCCAGCGGGTTGTATCGGTTGATGCTGACAGCACAGAATCGGTAAAGGACCAGTATGGTGCAAAGCCGCTTATTTCTCCATCGGTACGGATGTTGGTGGTATCTGCGGCATCGGTTTGCTGCCTGCTGCTGTAATAAGTATATGCCCGGTCGAGCCGCCAGTTGCCCAGCATGCCGAACCGGTAAAAATTCACGGCGGTGTCGTTGATATTGGGTTTGCAAACGAATGAATCCACCGGGTAATCGGTGCAGTAATAGCCAGGTGTTGGAGTGGATGACCAGGTTGGCTTAGATTGGTCCTGACAAGGTAAGTACCAGTTTAAGGTGAGTTGCGGTTTACACGCATAATCAAATTTATCATACTGATCACATTCATTGCTAAAGGGTGAATTATAAGCCAGCCTGCTGACATTACCATTATTCAGGCCGCCCGGACTGATCAATTGAATACGCATCGCAGGCGCTATACCGCCGGATGTATTATGAAAATCATCCAGCATCCCCTGCGCCATTGCGGTAACATCAACGGTGTCATCTCTTAATGCAAATTCCCCATACGTCGTTTCACCCAGTGTTACGCTGGTCCCGGTCTCTACCTGTCCATTACCCGTTCCGTCAAAATACTGCCTCAGGGCACTTTGGCTCGCTGTGTTGCTTTCCGTTGGCCATATGCCTATTAATCTCTCCAGCACGCATGAATTGTTCGATCGCATATTTATATGCGGCACGGTTGTACTGCTATATAAATTCAACACCGCCGATTTAATTACCGCTCCTTTGGGTATTGTACTGAAATCGAACTTCAGCCAACTTTTATATACATATTGCGACCCGCCTGAGTAATATGATGCACCCTCAAAAACTATGTGTTCCGGGGTAGGAACGTAAAGCTTTTGCAAGATGTTAGTTTTCGAAAGAATATTGAAGTTATCCACCGCTTTTAATACCAGCGGTTGTGAAGTATCCATCTTATGCGCCACATATATCAGCGTATCTTTGGCATACGTGGTACTGTCAACCTTCCATACATCTTTAAACCGGGCGGCGCTGGCGGCAATAACGCCGGTGGTTGAATCAAATACCAGCCTGGGTATACTGCTAACCGTTTTTACCGGCGATCGCAATGAAGTGATGGCTCCCACCGATACACCGGGCATGTTGCGCTTACCGCTTCGAACGATCTTAATTGCTGCATCGTCAGCCGAATAAGGAATACCGTCCCGGTCGATAAAGTAAATTCCCTTTTGTTCTTCCTTACCCCTGGCGGCATCTATTGCCCATATCTTTTGTTGATAGTGCGGCTGTTCAAACTGGTAATACAAATAATCCGAGCAATGATCGTTGGTATACGGAATACGTTTATCCCTGGCATT
This sequence comes from uncultured Niastella sp., assembly GCA_966211305.1. Taxonomy (GTDB): domain Bacteria; phylum Bacteroidota; class Bacteroidia; order Chitinophagales; family Chitinophagaceae; genus Niastella. The sequence goes on along the minus strand of CBIHPC010000022.1, from coordinate 5,356 downwards.
TACCAGCAGTTCATCTCCGCTTTCAAAGTAACGGTCCACCGGTACCCGGCTGCCGTTCTTATAATGCATAATGCCCTTGCGGAAATAAACTTCGTTCAACACCGTACCGATATTTTTGTATGCCGAACCCATACCGCTGTACGCCCAATGCGCCGGGTAACTGAAATTGTATACCGGGTCGTCAAATTCATTATTGGTTTGTGACAATAATACATCACCGGTTTCGCCGTCGTAGAGCAAATTGCGGGTGGTTACCTGGCTGCCTTTTTCGTTATGTATCACACTATCGAGTATACCATACCGGTTCACTATTTTCAGAACGGCTATGGCGCGGTACCGGTTTGTTTCCATGCTGGGCAGCGGTATGCCCGAAAAGAGCGTTACCGGCGGTACGGCATTCACAAAATCGGCATTCACTTCCAGGCTGGCGCTGATGTTAAATGAGGTTTCTTCCCGCAAATCGATCATCAACTCCACTTCTTTGCCGATTTCGGCCGCCGTATCGATTTTCCCCGACGCAGTATCTACAGCCCAAACCGTGTTTGATAACTTCGGTTGTGCGGCATTATCATTTTTTACCCTGTAGTAATTGTATGTGTAGGAAATTGGATTTGTAAGATCGTTTTGTGAATAGCTTGCCTGCGACTTCAACTTGCCATTCATGTCGTTCAGCTCTATTTTAAATCCCTGGCTAACGGTAACATAATGCCGGGCATCGAAATTTAAAAAGTTGTTTATTTTCGGGTTGTACGTCTTTTTTGATCTGTCGTCTATAGGCGTATACTCAATTATTACCGGAAAGTCCTTTGCAGTATAAAACCCGGTCTCTTCCAGGCCATTGGCCGATTTCTTATCCTTATGTACAGATTGCACCCGTACCCTGCTATACCCGATCATCGGCGCCGGAAAAAAAGTTTCGGCAAATGGCTCTTCGGTATACATATAATCAGCGGGTACAAGCGCGCCCACCTTCACGGCATATAATCTTTGCGGTACCCTGAACGGGTTTTCATCATTGCCGATCATTGGTTCATAAGTGGCCACGCCGCTGCTGATGCAGGTTTTAACGCTGTCTACCATCACCGTATCGGTATAGGTGTACGTTTGGCCGTAAAAAGATTCCTGTTTCCCGCTCATTGCGTTCCAGTTATCGTATACTTCCACTTTCTTCACCCGCAGGCCGCCGCCCAGTTTTTTATAATACGGGTTATCGAGGCGGGCAAATGACTTACCGGTAACAATGCTTTGGCACCATTTTTTATTCCTGGCTTCGTTGCCGAAACCGTTGACGGCGTTCTTAACATTATCGGCCGCTGAGGCCAGCATGCCTACCATGGCTTTCAGGTCAACATTATCGCCCGGTTCAGAAAATGGGTACGCTTTAGATGGCAGATTCAATCTAAGAAACTGCAGGGCGGTGGTCACAAAGGGGCTTTCATTACCCTTTATGGGTTTAACTTTTATCCAGATCGTTTTATTACCCGTGCCCGCGCGTACACCGTAATCTTCTATTTCTGCATAAACGGGAACGAATTCAAAACCCTTACCCCAGCGGTCGGCCGGAACGCTTACGGCCAGTTTGAAATATAACTGGTTTACGCCCTCCAGGTATTTACGGGTGATGTCGGCCTTATTGCCGGCAGCCTCGGGTACATCGATGAATACATAATGAAAATCCTGGCCGGCCACATACATTTTAGCAGAGATGGCGGTATCGGGCCTGCTGCCGAACCCGGCTACGGAAAAGAGCTGCATGGCCCGGCGGTTCTGCACATACGCATAATCGTCACTTTCATAGGATACTTTTACCCGCGCACCGGAAGGCAGTTTGATCTGCGACAGCGTCCAGGGCGCTGCACTATCGGCCGCCAGGGTATCGTTCCAGCTTTTTACCCCTTTTTGCAGGGCATAGGGATAATCGGCATTGGTGAGCTCCTCCCCGCTGCTGCCCGGGTTGAATACAGGATTTTTATAGTTTCCCCACCGGTCAACCGACCCCTGCGAAAAATCGGGGTTGGCCGCATTATAAGTGAATACGTAGGGATTACGTTTGCCCTTGTTGTTTTTATTGTAACTGAACCACACTTTCGTTAGCGTGAGCTTACCCGCATCGTTCCGGGAGCCGGGGTTCATTTTACACAGATCATAGCTATATTCGAAATGAACCGTTTTCACCGGCTTTGCATTTGAGAGGCCGTTCTTTAAATAATCTGCTTTTGTATACAGGTTGATCTGCTTTAACCGGTAAAGCTTTTGTAAAGTATCCTGCCCGCCGTTCTCATCTTTTACCCCATATGCATCCTTACGGGCCGTATCTGTTTCCAGCACAAACGTGGCGATCATGGTTTTTGACTCAATGGAGTTCAGGTACCACACTTCGCGTTCGCCATATGTAAAGCTGCCCCGTTCATCGCTGCTGTCGGTTTTCAATCCCTCGTTGTAAGCCGCCTTATTCTGCTGATAGGGCGCCCGCCATTTATACGCCTGACCGGGTTTATAAATCCGGCTGTAATTGAACTTTACGGCGTCGCCGTTGTCATCTTCCGTTATACCATCACCCGTGATATCCACATAATCGCTTGATAAAATACCCGACAACAAAAATGAATGCGCATAGGGCGGCAGCGTTTCGCGGTTATAATAGGCGTCCTTATCCCTCTTATTATTTTTCGAATTGTCATTGTTACTATAATCAACCGATCCCGCTGCATGATCGCCCTGCTGCGTGCTCATCGATACTTCTGTCTGGCTGATATTATAAACCGGTATCCCGTAGATGTATCGGCGGCCATCGGCGTTCAGCACCGAGATCTCTGAGATATGGTGCGCCTGCCTGACCGCATCGATCCTTGGCAACTCATCATAATTGCTGATGCAATTGGTGGCAGGAAAAGCATTGATACCATATGACCTCATTGCCGGATCGAGCCCGGCTGTGCGAGCCTCGTTTGCATTCAGGTAACTTATGACCTGGGTACGCCTGTCTCTTGCTTTACGGAAACTGTTTGCATCGAATGTTTTTGTACTTACCGTCCTTCCGCCCTGAAAGAGGGAGAATTTGCGTGACGCCGCTACTACGGAAGGGTTTTTCGCCTGGGCCGGCGACAGATCAACCCGCATCAACGTATCATTGCCTATAGCCTGCAGCCAGGTTTTATCAACCGCCGTTTTTTCGCCGGGGTTTTTGAAGTACACATTTTCATATGTTGTATCAGCCTTTTTAAATGGAATCACCGGCGCAAGCGTATTACCCGCTTCCCAGGGTTTACTTCTTGTGAAGGCATTCACCTGGTTGTAATCTATGCCGGCATGAAATATATTTCCAAAACCCAGATCGATAGACAACCTTTTGCTGTTGCTTTTAGTTGCCATTGCATGGTCGAAGATGTAACCGATATCGCCCCGGTACGCCCTGAAACTGCCGCCCGTGCCTTCGCCTGAAATTGACCAGGTATCGTAGGTATAAACAGGTACGGCTATATGTGGCGAATTATCTGAAAAGGGAACGTCCTTTTCCCGGTTAAAATCGAGCAGCACATTCCTGTTGCCGCCGGCCATGTCGTAATACAGGTAACCATATGCGGGTAAGGCCAGTGTTTTATCTTCATCTTCCACCTGCTGAATGGCGCTATAGCCGCGAACATAGAAATTGGGATGAAATGCCCAATGCTCGGACCCTACCTTTGCGGTAAATGAAATCTGCGCATTCGTATAAGGTATGCTGATCGTTGGCGTGTAGGAAGGCCGCGCAAACCCGATAGATACCGAATGAGACAGCCCACCAGTCCAGTTCTTTTTATAATCATTGAGGGTTTGCCGCATTTGCCCCGTCAATTGCAAATTCTGAATACCGCTGCGGGAATTATAATTGGTACCGATGCTGACGTTGCCTTTTGTTTTTGCATCCTCTTTTCCAAGTTTTACAGAAACGGAAGGACTTAGATCGAATCCGTTCTGGGAATTATTCGTAATGCCCAACCCGGCAGAAAGCGGCCCTTTTGCTGCGCTGCCCGCATTTATGTTGGCATTTAGCCCAACTTCAGTGCCCCAGCCTTTGTACGTATTATGAAATACGCCCAAACTGGCGCCTAATACGCCTGCCCGGCCTTTTACGGTTTCACCGGCTTTTGATGTAGGCACCTGCCTCGTAAAGCCCAACAACTCTTTATTGGCGCCAACCGTAACCCCGAAAGTTTTATTGGGTTTTATAGAGATCGTCTTCGTTACCTTATCTGCTTCCCCCATGAAATCATCGGGCAGCCCGCGCATATTGCGCGTAACCACACCGGGGTTGATATTCCAGCCCAGCCCTACCCAACTGGCTTCCTGGTCCATGGTAATACCGCTTTGATAATGCAGGTTTACCGGGTAGCCGCCGACATCTAACAACGGTATGTTGTAAGAAAAATCGCCTGTGAACAGGTCCACAAGATTGTTCGCATTCACCGATTGAAAACTTTGCGTTTCCGGTTGAGTGGGGCCGGTAGTAACAACGCCGTTCCCATGCCGGGGCTTTTTGCCGGAAGTGGCTGCCTCAATCTTTTTATCGATCTTTTCAAACACGGGAATGCTGCCGCCTGTATTCATTTTCCAGGTAGCCGGTGTATATGCCGGCAGCGGCCGCTTGCCGGTATTTGCTGCAACCGGTATCCATAATAATTGCAGATAAAAGATCCACAGGAAACACCAGGCTATAACCTTTGGTTTGCGGGCTAAAATTTGTACCATTTTTGGAGGCTTACAATTAGGGGGTTATTGTTCTGCAGGTTGTCTGTATTCGAATTTGAGGAACCAATGCTCGTTGCGGTCATTGGTAATGTTCAGTAAATACATATGGTGGTCGGCCAGTCCTTTGCCGTCCAGATCGAGGTCTACATAATTGGCGCCATACTTTACTGCAATGTTTGCCGAATCCAGTTGTACGGGCTGATGGACCGTGTTACTGATATCTGTAATTTGTACCTGTACCGCATTGCTGTTTATTTCATGGTGATACAGGAACCGCAGTATGTTTCCCGATATAACATAGGAAGCATCCGGCTCCCGCCTTAAATGAGCGTAAGAACCTTTGTCCAGCGCGTGAAAAGTATCGGCGGTGAACTTTTGTAAGCTGAAACTCCACACTTCGCTGTTGGCAATAGGCGACAAATTGTTCTTCGCCGTTACCCGCCAAGCATAAAGTTTATTGGTATCTAGCTCCGGCATCGATAACGGGTATTGCAGGCTGGTAATTGAAATATTCGACTGCAACAGCACCGGAACGTTCTGCTGAATGGCATCCGCTGCGCTTTGGGTTGGCATTACTTCAACCAGCACCCAGTCGTACAACAAATTGCTGAACGTATTATAAGGCGTT
>CBIHPC010000021.1:0-54894 GCA_966211305.1 uncultured Niastella sp. | reverse complement strand
GACGTACGGGATTTTTCATTGCTACAGATTAATCAGGTTAAAGATTTGGTTACTTTTTATAATTGACAAAATACTATGCCAAAAGCCTGTTTATCCACAAGAGGGAACTACTAAATTTTACAATTACAGAAAATACGGTGCACTCTTCGTAACAACACTAGTGCTAAATAAAGGCTTGATAGGGGGCAGTTCTTTGAAAACACATATCATTAACAGGTAGCGATCATATAACGGCAGCACTATGTTTTCTATTGTGATCAGCAACGGATACAAAGATATTGGTTGATGAATAAGTAGTGGAGTGTTTTTGTATAATTAGATATCCACGATGTAATGTATTGCGGGTAGTAAATGAATGTTTTACGCAGTTAGTAAATGTACGAAACGCTATTGTTGTGAATGTACGATGTATAAAGGTTTCATCGTATTGCTTTCTAAAATAAACGCAGATGCAGCGTAAGTTATCTCTGCCGTTGCTTTCTAATTTGAACAAATAGTTACATATTTATACCCGGGATGCAACTATAGAACTTTATTTTATTTTTGTGCTTCCAACGTCAAATGAAAACCGAAAAAAGAAATATTCATAACTGTTCCATATCTGTGAAAACCAGCATAACTGAGATCTGTTGTAGTGCAACCATACTACAATATATCCCGTCTGGTAAGGGCGGGTTTTTTATTGCCCATACCCGTTAGTGAGCCAGGTTGGAGAAGTGCGGTTAGATATAAGGGTATATTCCTAGATACATATAAGTTAACCAAGGAGATGAGCGAATAAGAAGAGAGGAAATGAAGGAAAAGCAGAAAATATTTCGATCTTTATGATGTCAAACGAAAGAAATTAAATTTAATCCAAGGTCCCATAGAAAAACCAGTCCAAAACGTCCAGATGTCCGAAAAACCGAACCGTATCCGTATCCGTGTAAAACCAATGTAAAAGTCCAAAATCTGAACCGTATCCGTATCCGTGTAAAACCGATCCAAAATGTCCAAAGTCCGAAAAACCGGGTCCATGTCCCTTTGAAAAACTAAAAGTGAAGTCCAGTTATCCGATTGAAAGCTAATCCAGCTATCCTTGTGAAAACACAGAAACCGTCTCTCAAAAAAAGTTGCCCCCGCTTTTCCGTTGCGGGGGCATTTGTTTTATAGAGGGCATGACCGGGAGCAACTATTTACGAAGATTGCCGTAATTATGTTGAGTGGTTATAATGAGTGTGTACAATATGTTAACTTGTGTTCAATTATGCGGCCTGTATTGTTCATATGGTTTTTTATGGTGCTTGTATCTAATGGAATAGGGCAGATACCCCGAACCACATCAGGACAGTTCCAGTATTATGGGGAAGTAGTGGCCGAAAATACCACCCACTGCATGGAAAGGGCCAAATCGTTCTTTAACCAGCCGTTCCTGGTACATTGGGATACGGTAGCCCGGCGGGAGAAGCCTGCCAACCTGCTGGTATCGGGCAAAGGGTATATCAATGTAAAAGCCAAACAACACGGCATTTCAATTCCTTCTATAATACCGGTAGCGTTGCACATGAGCATTGAAATTGTGAACGGCCGGTATCGTTATTCCATCAACCATTTTGAAGTACTGGATAAAGAGGGCAAAGTGCAATATGCGCTGGAAGATAAGCCCCAAAAAGTAAAGCTGTTTGCATACGATCAATTGCTTCAAAACACCCACAAACGCATCAGTTTTGTAATTGCCTGGCTAAAGCGGTATATGAAAGACGGAGAATAATGTGATAATTCGATAATGTGATAATGGAATACAAATGCAAATTAGCTAAGGGGATAATTTGATGATACCGACTACAGTCGTGACAAGTTGTGCTATCTGTTCCTCATTCTTCATTTCTCGTTTCTAAAAAAAAATCCCACCTCTTTCGAAGCGGGACCTTATATAACGATGTCAAAATTTCTGTCTTAAGCAACAGCTTTACCAACCAGAGCGGCAGCTTCACTTAGCAGGATCGCTGATTGTACTTTCAGTCCGCTTTCTTCGATCAGCTTTTTAGCTTCTTCGGCATTTGTGCCCTGTAAACGTACGATGATGGGAACAGTGATGTTGCCGATAGATTTGTAAGCATCGATAACACCCTGTGCAACCCGGTCGCAACGTACGATACCACCAAAGATATTGATGAGGATCGCTTTTACTTTAGGGTCCTTTAAAATGATGCGGAAACCGGCTTCTACGGTAGTAGCGTTGGCTGTACCACCTACGTCGAGGAAGTTGGCAGGCTCACCACCGCTCAGTTTGATCATATCCATGGTAGCCATGGCCAAACCGGCGCCGTTCACCATACAGCCTACGTTACCATCGAGTTTTACAAAGTTCAGGTTGTATTTACCAGCCTCAACTTCTGTAGGATCTTCTTCGCTGATATCGCGCAATGCTTCCAGTTCAGGATGACGCATCAGTGCATTATCGTCGAGGCCCATTTTACAGTCAACGGCAATGATCTTTTCGTCGGCTGTTTTGAAAAGCGGGTTGATCTCGAGCATAGCGCAATCCAACCCAACATATGCATTGTATAAATTGGTAACGAATTTTACGCAGTTTTTAAAAGCCTCGCCTTTCAAACCGAGGTTGAAAGCAATTTTACGAGCCTGGAAGCCCTGTAAACCGCCGCCGGGGTGAACCCACTCTTTGAAGATCTTATCGGGGGTGTTGTGAGCTACTTCTTCAATGTCCATACCGCCTTCGGTGCTGTACATGATCACATTCTGTCCTTTTGAACGATCGAGCAGAATTGATAAGTAGAATTCTTTTACCGGGTTGGGGCCAGGATAATAAACGTCCTGGGCTACCAGTACTTTGTTTACCACTTTACCTGCAGCACCGGTTTGAATGGTAACCAGGGTGCCACCCAGTAAATTGGAAGCGATATTTTTAATTTCTTCGGCACTTTTACCTACCGCCACACCGCGTTGTTCGGTGCCCTGGATCTTGCCCTTACCGCGACCACCTGCATGTATTTGAGCTTTTACAACCGCGAAGTTGTTGCCAAACTGAACTTTTAAATTCTTATATGCTTCTTCGGCCGCGTCGGCTCTGTCGACCGGTATTCCTTCCTGCACCGGTACATTGTATTTTTTCAGTAATTCCTTTGCCTGGTATTCGTGAAGATTCATGCCGTAAAAAATTTTGGCGAAAATAAGCAAAAAGTAGTTACCGGTTACCTGTTTCCGGTTTCCGGGCGCTCCTATTTCCGGGAACGATTGCGGGGAAAAGCCAGTAGTTGCAGGTTTCAGGTCCCTGGTTACAGGGAAAGCACGTTACGCTTCCCCCCTGTAACCTGCAACTTGTAACCTGTAACCTGCATTCCTTATATTTGCACGCATTTTCAACCAGCAATTTCGCCATTAATTATTATTCAGTTATGCCCGATCTACTTCAGCAATTGCACGAAACCACTTCCTTTATAAAAAGCAGGTATGCCCATACCCCCGAAGTGGGCATTGTGCTGGGAAGCGGACTGGGAAATTTTGCGCAGGAAATCAACGTTGAGCACGAGATCTCCTATGATCTGATTCCCCATTTCCCGGTTTCAACTGTTGAAGGCCATCATGGCAAACTGATCTTTGGGGAACTCAGCGGCAAAAAAGTGGTGGTAATGGCCGGGCGTTTCCATTTTTATGAAGGATATACGCCAGAACAGGTGGCCTACCCTATAAGGGTAATGAAAAAACTGGGCATCTCGAATTTGCTGTTATCGAATGCCGCCGGTGGGGTAAATCCCTCCTTTAAGGTTGGCGATCTTATGATCATCACCGATCACATCAGTTTGAGTATTGTAAACCCGTTGCTGGGTAAGAATCATGCGGAACTGGGACCACGTTTTCCCGACATGAGCGAGCCGTATCCCAAAGCCATTATCAAAAAAGCCAAAAAGATCGCTTCCTCGCTTGACATAAAAGTACAGGAGGGCGTTTATTTCGCCGTAACCGGCCCAACTTTTGAAACAAGGGCCGAATATAAACTGATCCATAAACTCGGGGGCGATGCGGTAGGAATGAGCACCGTGCAGGAAGTGATCATCGCCGTGCATATGGAACTGCCTGTATTTGCTGTTAGCGTTATCACCGATATTGGCATTAGGGAAGAAGATAATATCATTACCCACGAAGAGGTATTACAGGCCGCTAAAGAAGCTGAACCTAAGTTGACAGCTATCTTCAAGCACCTGGTAGCTCAACTGTAAGTAGTACAATTAACTTTTCATATAACCGCTAACGGTTTAATAATTATTAATTTGTTGCCTTGTTTAATAATCGTTCATACTTGTTAAGGATCCGGTACATATTTATTGTCTCTTTGTTTTTACTGACCGGTTTTGTAAACACCACAAAAGCGCAGGATGATCTTTTCCGCAAAGCGCAGGGGCGTTTTAGTGGAATGGGTGTTGGGCAGGGCGGCAGTGATACCATTGGCCACCGTACCGGTCTGGAAGATTCGATCACTATCCGGTTCCGTTTTCTCGACACAAGCCGTTTACGTGAATTTGATTCCGTGTTATACGATTTCACGCAAAAAATACCCATTCCCTGGCATCATTTCACCCTCGGTAACTTCGGTAACGCGTCGCGCAGCATACTGTTCTCTCCTGAAACAAAAGCAGGGTGGGACCATGGGTTTCATGCTTTCGATATTTATAATTTAACGGCAAACGATGCCCGCTTTTACAATACCACAAGGCCATATTCCGAATTGAATTACCTGCTGGGTTCGCGGTCTGAGCAAATGATCCGCCTGATGCATACGCAAAACCTGAAGCCAAACTGGAATATGGCGTTTGAATACCGGTTGATCAATTCGCTCGGTTTCTTTCAGAATCAGAATACCAATCATAATAATTACCGGTTTACATCGTGGTTCAAATCGAAGAACCTGCGGTACCAGAACTTCATAGTGGTTGTTGGTAACAAACTGCAGTCGGGCGAAAACGGTGGTATACAGAACGACGCTTATTTAAGCAGCGATAGTGTTGAAGCCGGGTACGATGAACGCTCGAACATTCCAACCAGGTTGGGGCCCGACCAGGTGGGCAGCCGGAATTTCTTCAGCACCAATATTGCAACCGGTTCATTTTATACCAACGCATCGTACATGATGCGGCAGCAATACGATATCGGTCAAAAAGATTCCATAGTGGTAAACGACACTACGGTGATCCCCTTATTCTATCCCCGCCTGCGGTTAGAACATACCATTGCACTGAACACTTATCACTACCGTTTTCGCGATACATTCGGCGACAGTACTTATTATAAAGGGGTATACGATATTACACTGCCAGTGAGCAGGGACACATTTTTTCTTCGGGATAAGTGGCGGGAACTGATAAACGATTTTTCGATCTATACATTCCCCGATGCGAAGAACCCCCAGCAGTTTCTCAAGTTGGGCGCATCATTTCAGAGTTTGCAGGGAACGTTCGATTCGGGTTATATAAATGTTGTTTCCAACGCAAAGGACTACTATAACTTTTTTGCGCACGGTGAGTACCGTAACCGTACCCGCAACCAGAAATGGGATATAGAGGCGCTGGGTAATTTTTATGTTACGGGTTTCAATGCGGGTGATTACAATGCATACATCAGTCTGCAACGCCTTATCAGCAAACAAATAGGTTACCTTGAGCTGGGCTTTCAGAACACCAACCGTACACCTTCTTATGTGTTCAACACCAACAGCAGCTTTTACCTCGATACAGCAGCAAGCCCCATCGATTTCAAAAAAGAAAATATCACCACATTATTCGCCTCTTTTATTCAACCCAAACTGAAGCTGAAATTATCGGGAAAGTATTTCCTGGTAACCAATTATGCTTATTATAAAAGCCTGTTCGAGGTTGATCAGGCTTCATCATTGTTCAATCTGTTGCAGGTATCGGCAGAAAAGATCTTTAAGATCGGGGGTAACTGGAACTGGAAAACATGGGTAATATTACAGCAACGGGTAGGGGATGGTCCGGTCAATGTGCCCCTGCTTTCAACCCGCAACCAGGTTGGTTACGATGGAACACTTGGCTTTAAGAACCTGCGGATCAGTTTCGGCGCCGAAATGCGTTATTTTACAGCTTATAAAGCACCGGAATATTCTCCATTGATAGGGCAGTTCGTTTACCAGGATAATGAAAATATAGAATTACGCCGGCCCGATATAAGCGGTTACCTGCATTTGCGCATCAAAAGTTTTAGCGCCTATGTGCGGGCCGAAAACCTGAATACGCTCGACCCTGCAACCGGCGGGTTTACAAAGAACAATATACCCAATTTCAACTACCCATATCCGGGTTTACAGATACGGGTAGGTGTTTTCTGGAGTTTTGTAAATTAAGGCCTGGCAGGTACAGCGTCGGCTGTTTTCTTTCCCTGAAATTTTTTACGGTAACGGCCAAGTATAATGCCCGTCCAGGTGCCGATCAACGTGCCGGGTACTATCCAAAGCATCCACGTAAGCGATCCTATTTGCAAATTCACTACAATAAATGCGGTTACCGTTGCGGCAAAAGCGCCACCCATCCGGCTGCCATGAGTAAAGAACCAATGTTGTTTATCGGCCGGGCGCCTGTAGAAATGGCGAAGATCCTTCCAGCCGCTGAGAAGACAGAATACTCCGAATGTAAGCGGTACCACTCCCCACATACCCCGCCGGGTGAACCATACATAGCTGAATGCGATAAGGCCAATGCCGGCTATAATTCCGGTTAGGCTGATGATCCAGTCGGGCAGAGCAGGTTGCTGTTGCAGGTGCAGTTTTTTAAGATATAAAGCCCGGTAACCTGAGCAGGCGAGGTAATAACTGAAAAAACCTACCATGAGAAGGAACGGGATATTCTTTACAATGGAAATAAAAGTGGCCGTAATGAACACGCCGGTCATCCCGTAAAAAAAGAGCTTGCCGGTAAGCCGGTGCTGCCGTGCCCCTTTTCTGTTAAGCATGGAAAATAGTCCGCAGGCCAGTGAAAGAAAACCGCTGACGATGTGTAAAACGAGCATAATTTTTAACAGGCTGTTCATGATGTTGCATTTTTTGATTACCGGCAAAGCGAATTGCCTGTTGCAAAAATGCCTGTATATCAGCCCGTTTTCCAAATGGAAGGGACGAAATGCAGGGGTTTGGGGCGGAATGGAAGGTTGCCGGTTACCGGAGGCGAATGGTTACAGGTTTCAAGGTACAGGTTGCCGGGCATCAATTTCTAAACTCAAACTTTAGTTCCGGAATGCCGAATTGCAGACACCCAAACCGCCCACCGGTATTCTGTACAACCAAAATTGTCAATAATAATCAATAAGTCGCTTTTCGATAGAATTTCCCTGTAACCTGGAACCTGTAACTGCTTCACGCGAGTTCCCGATGTTGTCCCAATAATTCAGAAAGCCTCACATTAAGCGTGCGTGATACGGGAATGACCTCCTCCATATCTTTCAAGTGCAGTTTATACCCCTGGGCATTGCCGCTTACATGTTCAATGGCAGCCAGGTTTACGATATAGGCCCGGTGGCACCGGAAAAACTGCGGGTAACCGGCCAGGGCCTCTTCGGCTTTTCGCAAGGTGTTGCGTAACAACTGGGATGCCGGTTGATTGTCTTTTATATAATAAAAACGCACATAATTGTCGGCCGAGGTAACGTACCTGATATTTTCGGGGGCGATGGCGAGCTGTTCTTTTCCGTTTTCGCTGGTAAAAACAATGGCTGCCGGCAAATTTGATTTCGTTCGGGTAACAGGTTCGGGCTGGTTCAACTGCTCATCGAGCCGGGAGGCGCCGGCCTGGTATTTCTTTAATAAGCGTTGTTGTTTCAATAATACATTCAGCCATAACGGGAAAATGCCAACCACAAAGGTGATCCACATAAAGCTGAACAGGGTATGCCGGTTTAATGGAGCGCCATACAACCAATGCGTTAACAGCCAGTTGCCAAACGTAATGGGCACCAGGTGCCAGCACATATGCAGAAATTCTTTGCCCACCGTCCATTTTTCTTCCCGGTAAACCGTGGGAAGAAGCCGGGGCAGCAAAAATGTATTTATTGAGGTGGAAACGAATGTTACCAGTGCGTATAATGCGGCGTTCAGTACGAGGGGCGAACCTTTGGCCTCATTGATACCAAAGGGTTGAAGCAGTACCAGGATCATAAATACACACAGGGCGGCATAAAAAGTATACCGGAACGATTTAACCGAGGGCGTATCTAAAGGAAACGGACGGTTTATTACCATACATGTACTTGATAGAGATCGTAAAGATACTCAAGCTAATGTGATAATTTGTTAATTTGATAATGTGCTGATATCCGGTTCATCAGCGCTATTTTCCGTATACCCCTTGTTGTTGCCAGCGGTTAAAATATTACGATTAACTGGTTTGTTGCCCTGCAGTTTTGTACATTTGAACCGTGAAAAAGGCCATTGCCATATTCTTTGTTAGTATTTACATGCTGTCGTTCTCGGAACTGCACCAGTTCCTGCGCATGCCGGTATTGATACAACATTTTATTGAGCACCGGCAACAGGACCCTTCCCTTTCTTTATTGGGTTTTTTGAACCTGCATTATATACACCAGTACATACATGATGAGGATTACCAGCAGGATCAGCAATTGCCTTTCCGTCATTCCGATTGCTGTGTAAGCTACACCACTGTTTGTTGTGAAACACCTGGCAATACTATTATTGAATTGCCGGCCCGTACTACCGAAACAAAGAACGAGTTTATTCTGCACAATGAAGATAATCGCTCCTTACTCGCAGTAGCAGATATCTTTCAGCCTCCCCGTTGCGCTTAACAGCAAAGCAATTATTGTTTATTGAAACGGCATGCAGGGCTTCGCTTGCATGGGCGGTTGTTTCTTGTATTGATCAGGCACGTACATATTGTGGCGATACAGATATAAGAAGTAGGATGTAAGAAGTAGGAGGAACCCGAATTGCCGGGTTGCCGCTTATTTTGATCTTCTTATCGTACATCGTATTTCATACTTCATACGTCGTGTATTTAGCCGGCAGTGTGCATGTACCTGTAAAAAAGTTTTTCATGATCCAATCCATCATTCGTTTTTCTATAAAGAACAAACTGGTGATCGGTTTATTTGTGCTGGCGCTTATCATCTGGGGCGGTTATGCAATTACCCGTTTGCCCATCGATGCGGTGCCCGATATTACCGATAACCAGGTGCAGGTGATCACTTCTTCGCCGGCATTGGGCGCTCCCGATGTGGAACGGCTGATCACTTTCCCTATTGAACAGGTTAACAGTACAATACCCGGTCTTAAAAAGATCAGGAGCTTTTCGCGTTTTGGCCTATCGGTGGTCACCATTGTATTTGAAGAGGATGTCGATATTTACTGGGCCCGTCAGCAGATCGCAGAACGGTTGCAACAGGTGCAGAACCAGATTCCCGCTCAATTGGGCAAACCCGAACTGGGCCCGGTTACTACAGGCCTCGGGGAAATTTATCAATATGTGGTGAGACCGGAAAAGGGCTATGAGCATAAGTACGATCCCATGCAGTTGCGCACGATCCAGGACTGGATCATCCGGCGGCAACTGCTGGGTACGCCGGGTGTAGCCGACGTTTCGAGCTTTGGCGGATTGTTGAAGCAATACGAGATAGCGGTAAACTCCTCCCGCCTGAAATCGCATAACCTTACGATGAACGATGTGTTCAATGCGTTGGAAAAGAACAACCAGAATACGGGTGGCGCTTATATTGAAAAAGGACCGGCCGTATTGTTCATAAGAAGTGAAGGGCTGATCGCCAATGAGCAGGACATAGGCAACATAGTTGTAAGAATGACCGAAACAGGCATTCCCATACTGATGCGCGATGTAGCCACCATGCGCTTAGGCAGCGCTACCCGGTATGGGGCCATGACGTATAACGATCAGGGTGAAGTATCAGGCGCGGTAGTAATGATGCTGAAGGGAGAGAACTCGTCGGCCGTTATCAAACGTGTTAAAGAAAGAGTGAAACAGATACAGCAAACCTTACCGGAGGGCGTGGTGATAGAACCATTTCTCGACAGAACGAAAATGGTGAACGCCGCCATCGGCACTGTTGAAACCAATTTGATAGAAGGTGCCTTGATTGTAATATTCGTACTGGTATTGTTCCTCGGGAACCTGCGGGCCGGGTTGGTGGTTGCATCGGTTATTCCTTTGTCGATGCTGTTTGCCATTATACTCATGAATGTCTTTGGCGTAAGCGGTAACCTCATGAGCCTTGGCGCTATCGACTTCGGGTTGATCGTAGATGGCGCCGTGATCATTGTAGAAGCCGTAATGCACCGGTTAACTCATTCAAAACATTTTGCCGGCGTGAACCGGCTTAACCAAAGCAGAATGGATGAAGAAGTAGAGCACAGCGCCTCCAAAATGATGAATGCTGCCATATTCGGCCAGATCATTATCCTTGTTGTATACCTGCCTATCTATTCTTTACAGGGTATTGAAGGAAAGATGTTCCGCCCCATGGCGCAAACGGTAACCTTTGCCCTGCTTGGCGCCTTCCTGTTATCGTTCACGTATGTACCCATGATGACCGCCCTGGTCCTCAGCAAAAAAATATCGCATAAGAAAACATTCAGCGATCGTATGATGGCAAGGCTCGAAAAAGGATATGAAAACGTGCTGGTTAAAATGCTGCGCTTTCCAAAAACGATAATTGCTTCATGCATTTTGATCTTTGCTCTGAGCTTATTCATCTTCTCCCGGTTAGGCGGAGAGTTTATTCCGCAACTGGAGGAAGGGGATTTTGCCATTGAGACCAGGATGCTCACCGGCAGCAATATCAGTTCATCGGTAAAGACCTTAACGCAGGCCGCTCATATCTTAAAAAGCCGTTTTCCCGAAGTGATAAAAGTAGTGGGAAAGAACGGCAGCAGTGAAATACCAACCGATCCCATGCCGCTTGAAGCCAGCGACCTGATGGTGATACTGAAAGACAAAAAGAAATGGACAAGCGCCCGCACTTTTGATGAACTGGCAGAGAAAATGCGGATCGCACTGCAGGATATACCCGATGCTACTTTCGGTTTTATGTACCCGGTGCAAATGCGGTTCAATGAACTCATCAGCGGCGCCCGGCAGGATGTGGTGTGCAAGATCTATGGTGAAAACCTCGATACCCTTGCCCAATATGCCGGTAAACTGGTACCCATTGTTAAAAGCGTCAAAGGTACAACCGATCTGTATGTAGAAACGGTAACGGGTATACCGCAAATACTGGTTAACTACAACAGGGTGGCTATTGCGCATTATGGGTTGAATATTGAAGATATCAACCGCGTGCTCAATACCGCGTTTGCCGGGCAAAGCGCCGGTCTTGTTTATGAAGGCGAAAGACGGTTCGACCTGGTGGTTCGCCTCGAGAATACCCAGCGCCAGGATGTGACCGATGTACAGAACCTGTTGATCCCAACGCCCACCGGTGCACAGATCCCGCTGAGCCAGGTAGCAACGGTAACCATTCAGGAAGGGCCCAATCAGATACAACGTGAAGATGCGAAACGGAGGATCGTCGTTGGTTTCAATGCGCTGGGGCGCGATGTGGAAAGTATAGTTGCCGAAATGAACGAAAAGATCAAACAGCAGCTGAAACTGCCTGCAGGTTATTATATTGATTATGGCGGACAGTTCCAGAATTTGACCGAGGCAAAACAACGGTTGACGATTGCTGTACCGGTTGCGTTATTGCTGATACTGGTAATGTTGTATTTCGCATTTGGTAAACTCAAATATGGCTTGCTGATATTTTCTGCCATTCCTTTATCTGCCATTGGCGGTATTTTATTCCTGTGGATGCGGGGTATGCCCTTTAGTATCTCGGCAGGAATTGGTTTCATTGCCCTGTTTGGAGTGGCGGTATTGAACGGTATCGTATTGATTGCCGAGTTCAACCGGTTAAAACACCAGGGCATACACGATATTAAACAAATTATTATGGAAGGAACCCGTATAAGGCTTCGGCCCGTATTGATGACCGCCGCCGTAGCATCGCTTGGTTTTTTACCTATGGCTTTAAGCGGGGGCGCCGGCGCCGAGGTGCAACGCCCGCTCGCTACCGTTGTTATTGGCGGGTTGATCACCGCTACATTATTAACGCTGATCGTTTTGCCGGTTTTGTATCTGTGGTTCGAAAAAAAGGCGCTCATAAAAGCACCCCCGCCTAAAGCGGTTGGCGTTATAGTACTGCTTGTATTGTGCCATTCGGTATTTGCGCAAACAGGCGCCGGCCGTAAAATGCCGCTGGAGCAAATGTTACAACAGGCCGGTAACAACAACCTGTCGCTGCAGGCCGGCCGCTCGGGTATTAATTACTGGAGGCAACTGCAACGGGCAACCACCGAATTGCCCCGAACACAGCTTGGTGCAGAATATGGCAACATCAACAGTTTGCAGAACGATACCCGTTTTTTTATAAACCAGTCATTTGAGTTGCCGGTGGTATACAGAAGGCAAAAGGAATTATACCAGGCTCATGAACAAATGGCGGGCAGCCAGGTAGCATTGAAGCAACAGGAACTGCATAAAGCGGTTAAAACCGTTTTTTATAACATGGTCGACCTGCTTGAGCGGCAGCAGTTGTTGCTGCGCCTCGATTCTGTTTACAGCCGTTTTCTGCACGCCGCTTCGCTGCGGTTAAAAACGGGAGAAAGTACTATGCTGGAGAAAAGCAATGCCGAAACCCAGATCCAGCAACTAAAGCTGCAGCAGGAACAGGTAAAGGCCGATCTGCGGATTGAACAACAACAACTGCAATGGTTGCTGAACACGCCCGACAGCCTGCTGCCGCAATACGGGGCATTGAAAAAAGAGTATGGCTTTGAAAAAGATACAACGGTCATTGCGGCCCATCCCGCGGTGCAGATACAACAGCAACAGGTGAAGGTAAATGCTGCGCAAATCAATATCGAGAAGGCGCGGCTTTCGCCCGAATTCACGGTAGGGTACAGCAACCAGTCGATTGCAGGCTATCAAACAAAGGATGGTGTTAACCAGAAGTATTATGGCACCGGCGATCGCTTTCATGTATACCAGTTATCGGTTGCCCTGCCCATCTTCAACAAAGCTGTTAAAGCCCGCATCAGGGCCGACCAGGCGCAGGAAGAAACCGCCAGGATGGAAGTGGCGGCAACCAGTCAATACCTCGGCAACCAGTTGCAGCAGTTGAATGAAGCATATAAAAAATATGCAGAACAGGTACGGTATTATGAAACAGGCGGTTTGCAGCAGGCGGCATTGATCACCCGCAATGCCCGGCTGGGTTTTGAAAAAGGCGATGTAAGTTATGTTGAATGGACCCTGCAAATGAACAATGCCGTGCATATTGAATTGGGATATTTGCAGGCGGTGCACGCACTAAACAATACTATTATTGAGTTGGAATATTTAACCGGTAAATGATCACTACATGAAGAATTTGTTTTTATATATAGCCGTTTTGCTTTTATCTGTTTCGTGTTCGTCAACGGAGGAAAAAGCGATAGAAAAAGAGGAGACCGCCGACGTAAGTTCGGTAACGCTTACCGATGCGCAGATCAAAAATGCCGGTATAGAAACAGGCCCGGTACAATCGCAAAACCTGAACTCCGTATTGAAGGTGAACGGGGTTGTGGATGTGCCGCCGCAAAATATTGTTTCGGTGAGTTTTCCTTTAGGCGGTTATCTGAAGAATACCTCTTTGCTGCCGGGGATGCATGTAAACAGGGGCCAGGTAATTGGCATCATCGAAGACCAGGGGTTGGTGCAACTGCAACAGGATTACCTGATGGCGCAGGCCCGGTTACGTTTTTTGCAACAGGAATATGAGCGGCAAAAAGAACTGAGCGAAGAACAGGTGAGCGCGGCGAAAACCTTTCAACAGGTACAGGCTGATCATGCCGCGCAGAAAGTACTGGTAAAAGGGCTGGCTGAAAAACTGCGGTTGATAAATATAAATCCTGCTTCGTTGAGCGAGAACGATATTTCGCGCAGCGTACCTATTTATTCACCCATCAATGGCTTTGTATCGAAGGTGAATGTAAACATAGGCAAGTTCGTGAACGCCACCGATGTGTTGTTTGAGCTAATCAACCCCGACGACATCCATGCCGCATTGACTGTTTTTGAAAAAGACATGGCTAAGATAAAGGTTGACCAACTGGTGAAAGTTTCGTTTGTTGACGAGCCGGGTAAAGAATACGATTGCGAAGTGATACTGGTTACCCGTAACGTAGATGCCAACCGCAGCGGTATTATACATTGTCATTTCAAAACCCGGCCGAAGAACCTGTTGCCCGGGATGTTTTTGAATGCCTCCATCCATTTAGAGAATGTACCCTCACTTACCGTACCTGAAGAAGCGGTAGTGCGATATGGCAACCAGCAATACATTGTACAGGCAACCGGTAAAAATGCTTTTCAACTGGTGAATGTAGAAACGGGCATTCGCGAGAATGACCGCGTGGCCGTTAGCGCAAACAACAGTGAGCTTTCAGGAATGATTGTAGTTACAAAGAATGCGTATGCGGTATTAGGTAAGATGAAAAATACCGCTGAAGGAGAATGAGTTCACAGTTCACCGTTTTCCGGTTGTTCAAACTTTGAACTATAAACTATCAAACTCTGTAATCTTCCCGCACCGGTGAGAAGGCATCAAGCACTTTAACCGCGGTACGGGCATAGGCGCTGTGTGGTACATTACCCGGAATAACATGCACCATGCCGGGCGTAAGCAACATTTTCTCGCCGCCGATCACCATTTCCAGTTCCCCTTCCATAAGATAGGTGATCTGTTCATGCGGGTGGCTGTGCTCAGGTAATTGCGCCCCCTGTTGTATTTCAACGAACGAAAGGGTTATCTTATCGCCATGAACAAAACGGCCGAATAAACCCGGCACAATCTCTTTGCCTTTAACTGCGTTAAGGTGTTGCATATGTAGTTTTTTATAAAATGGGCATTAACGTTCAAAAAAACAAACGCTGCCGCCAACCCACTTTTTGTCTTTGTTGTAAGCCACGCCGATCATTTTTCCTTTGCTTAACCGGGCCAGGTTAATAACGGGTTGCGGCCGGTCCCAGCCTTTTTTCCACGCATACATGATCCTGATCTCAGCCTTGGCCGGCATGTCGGGTGTTTCAATGATCTCTGCATATTTTACTTTTCGCTGCAGGATCCAGTTGTGCGGGTCGGTTATTTTTTCGATATCCGCAGGTGTTATATCTATCACTACGCCTTGTCCCGCAAAGGAGAATAAGGGTTTTAAAACATAATTTTCCAGGTCGGCAGGCAGTTGTTTTATTTCGTTCAGAAAATAAGTGGCAGGCACATAAGGATGGTGTAACAACGGCAGGGTGTATTTACTGATGCGGTAAAACCAGTTGGGGTGGGGCACCCATTGTACGTTCAGATCCTGGGTAATGTCGGTAAAATCGCCAAGTGTATTTTTCTTTGCCAACAGCTCATCGAATATAACGCGGTTGTAAATGCGCTTTACCTGGGTTTTCTTAGCATTACGCATATAATACAGGTCTTTCCCTTCCTGTATCAGTTCGGTAATGCAAACCGGTTGTATACTCAGGTATTCCTGTGTGGTGTAAAAATCGATACGGGTCTTTTGTTCGTGCGGTTTTATTTCAAGCAGGATGGTGTTTTCTACAGGTACATCACCGGTGATCACTTCCTTTAACAACTGCAGATAGGTTTCACGGTTCAGTCCGTTCAGGTATTGGCTGTAGTTTTCTGGTATGGGAAAATATTCTCTGAACAGATCGGGGTAAAATACCTGGAAGCCGAAGAGGGTAGGAAAGCCCTGCATTTCGATCAGCCGGGGTTCGGGTTGCCCTTCCTCGTTGAGGCAAACGCCGAAATCGAAACAGAACAGTTCGCAATGATCGCTTTCGTTGGGAACCCGTTCACCGGCGGGGATGCCTGCTTCTGTCATTTCTTTAAATGCCGGGTCGGTGATCATATCGACAATATGCTCGCAGGCTTCTATCATTTTACCGGCAAACAGCTTATCGGCAAAGACAGGTGTTTCGCACAGCCTGAACGCTATGGCGCCGGGATATTTACTGTTCAGATCTTTTAAAAATGCTTCGTATTGCTGATCGGTGAAAGATGCATTAAATGTTTTCCGCAAACCGGGAACCATGACTGATTGTTTTATATTGGAAGATACGGAGAAGTTTCAGGTTTCAGGTTGCAAGTTACAGGGCACACAGGATACCGGTTACCGGGTATTTATATCTCGCACCTCAGGGTTCCTGCAACTGTATTTGCTTTGGGCTTTCAGCTAAATTCCGCGTTAAGCGTTTTGCGTTAATCGTTTTGCCTCAACAGCCATATTGAGAAAATTCGGAAGAATATGTGAGTAGGTAAATAAGATCTTATCAGGGTCGTTAAGATGTTCGATCATGGACTGCCATTTTTCGAACCCATGGTTTTTGATCACCATTTGTTTTTTGTCTTCCCGCTGCAGGTACCGGCTCATACCGGGTGCATCTGCTTCGGGGTGAAACTGGGTGCCCACCATATAATCGTTGAATCGTATGCCCATGATGGCTCTTTCGAGCGGTACATGCGGGCGTTCTTTTTCAATGGCCAGAATAACGGCGCCTTTTTTCTCCATTTGTTCATGATCGGGTTCAATAACCTGGTAGTTACGGCTGTCAACGGCATAAAATGGGTCCTGCAGGCCATTGAAAATAGCTTCTTCTTTACCATTCGATTGCATGTGTATTGGAAAAACGCCAAAAGCGGTGGATTTGCGTTTGGTAACTTTGGCTATACGGAAATACTGAACGGCTAACTGAAAAGAGTGGCAGATAAAATAAACATGTTTTTTGGGGCGCTGGTCGCTGCGGTTATATTGTTCCAGTTCATAGATCCATTCAAAGTACAACCGTTCCCATTCATGGCCGGTTATTAGCGGTGAACCGGGGCCGCCCGAAGAAATGTACACATCGTGATGCAGACCGGGCAGCTGGTTTTTTTGCCGTACGTCGAATTCTTTACATACGATATTGATATTGTTTGCTTTACTATACCGCTGCAGAATGTCGCGGATGCAGCGCATCCCCTCATTTACCTGGCCCTCATACAGATCCAGCAGAGCCACTCGTATGGTTGATGGTTTATTCATAGTAAAGCTGCAAACATAACGCATTTTATGGCACGTCATTGTCTGCAGCTCTATAACAATGTAAAACAGGAAATAGTTACAGTCTTATTTAACCAGTGCTTTCATCATTTCTTCCGCTACCAGCATGTTGCCTTTCTCGTTCAGGTGAACGCCGTCGCCGGTAAGAATTCCTTTGTCTTTGTTCTCTGTATTGTTGGCCAGGTTATAGGCAAGGAAAGCTTTGCGCAGATCAACCAGCGGGCAGTTGTTCTTTGCAGCAACGGAACGAATGATATTGGCGTATTTGTTCAGATCGCCATCCAGCTCATTGCTGAAATCGGTTTTTTCGCCAATGGCAGCCGGTGTGGCCATTACTACTTTAATATTTTTTGCCTGTAATTTTTTGATGATGGCATTGTAGAATTGTTCAAACTTATTGGCATCGGTACCGGTACCGCCTTTTTTATGCCAAACGTCGTTAACGCCGATCCAGATCACCACCGTATTGGGATTTTTGGCCAGCACATCATCTTCCAGTCTTAAATACAGGTCTGTTACTTTATTGCCGCCGATGCCTGCCCCTACCAGTTCATACTGATCTTTCAGTCCTTTTTGTGCAATCAGGTTGCCCAGCACTGTTATATAACCGGTTGGCGATACTCCGGCCTGGGTAATGGAATCACCAAAGAAAACGATCTTTTGTTTTTGTTGCATTCCGGTAAAGCTTACTAAAGTAATAGCGATAAATGAGGAAATGTACAGCAGCAGTCGCATAAAATAATAAGTTTTGAAAATAATAAAAGGCACCTATTGCGTATCGTTCAAATGGCAGCGAATCTAACCTTAAAATTTTAAAAATTGGTTGGCGGGCAGCTGTTTTTTGCAAAAATGAACGGTGATCAACCGGCCACATTTTTAACCTGACTGACTGATTGATATAATTTTAAATTCTTTTCCTGTTCTTTCCCAACTTTTAATTAGTTTGTAATATCTTAAGTTCTCATTATTACTACGGTTGCTTTATAGTCCAAAACAACAGAAAGGTGGAATATTAAAACTAATTGCATGCATAGCAACCCTTCATTGAAAAAGGTATTGAGACCCGTGCACCTGTGGGCGCTGGCGGTAGGTTTGGTGATCTCTGGCGAATATTTTGGCTGGAACCTCGGCTGGCAGGTAGCTGGCACGGGCGGGTTGCTGATCGCAACCATCATTGTCACCGTCTTTTACATTACATTCATTTTCAGCTTTACCGAATTAACCGCTGCCATACCGCAGGCGGGTGGCCCGTTCACCTATGCATATAAAGCATTGGGCCCGGTGGGCGGGTTGATAGCCGGTTACGCCACACTGGTAGAATTTTTACTGGCGCCGCCGGCCGTTGCTTTCGCGCTGGGCAGTTATGTGCATTTCCTGCACCCGGCATTGCCGGTATTGCCCGTTGCTATCGGGTGTTATGTGGTGTTCACTTTAATAAATGTATTGGGCATTAAGGAATCGGCGATGTTCTCTCTGGTTGTTACGCTGATGGCGGTGGCTGAACTATTATTGTTCATGGGCATTGTAGCACCCGCTTTCCGCTGGCAAAATTTTAACCATGATCCCATGCCATTCGGCTGGGGTGGCGTATTTGCCGCATTGCCTTTTGCTATCTGGTTTTACCTGGCCATCGAAGGCGTGGCCATGGTGGCCGAAGAAGTGAAAGACCCGCAGCGCACCATTCCCCGCGGATACATTTATGGCATAGTAACGTTGGTGTTGCTGGCTTTTGGGGTAATGTTCTTTACCGGCGGCGTTACCAACTGGCATAACCTGGCCGCTATCGATTACCCCTTGCCTGAGGCTATCAGTGTGGTGTTGGGTAAACAAAACAGCTGGACAAAAATATTCGCCGGCATCGGTTTGTTTGGGTTGGTGGCTTCTTTTCATGGCGTAATTATCAGTTATTCGCGGCAGTTATATGCCATGGCCCGAAGCGGTTATTTACCCGAAGTGCTGGCCGGGGTAAATAAACGGTTTCAAACCCCGCACCCGGCGATGATCGCCGGCGGACTGGTAGGCATTATTGCCTTATGTATTGGGAATACCGGCGAAGTGATCATTTTAAGCGCTTTGGGAGCGGTGGTGATGTATATTATCAGCATGATCAGTTTGCTGATATTGCGGCGTAAAGAGCCGGCTATGGAACGGCCATTCAAAGTACCTTTGTATCCCTGGTTCCCGGTAACGGCGCTGGTATTAGGGGTGGTTTGCCTGGTGGCTATTGTCTGGTATAACCCCTTAATAAGTATTGTATTCTTTGGATTGTTGGTCTTACTGGTTGTATTGTTTGTTGCGTTCAGAAAAGAGCACTCAATAACTAAATAACTGATGGCTTATCGTTACACCATACAGCAGCATACTTACCATTTTAATACATTGAGAGAACTGCTGGCAAAGGCAGGCCCCTTCCGTTCGGGCGATGCGCTGGCAGGCGTAGCGGCTGCGGATTATAAAGAACGGGTAGCAGCGCAATTGGCGCTGGCCGACGTACCGCTTACAAACTTTCTTACCGAACATGTTATTCCGTATGAACAGGATGAAGTAACCCGGCTCATCATCGATTCACATAATGCACAGGCATTTGTTCCGGTTGCCCATTTTACAACCGGCCAGTTCCGCGACTGGTTGTTAAGCGATGATGCCACGCCGCAAAGCCTGCAGCAACTGGCGCTTGGGCTAACACCTGAAATGGTGGCGGCAGTTTCGAAACTGATGCGCAACCAGGACCTCATCAGCGTGGCCCGCAAATGCGAAGTGATCACCAGGTTCAGGAATACGATTGGGTTAAAAGGAAGGTTGTCGGTACGGCTGCAACCCAATCATCCTACAGATGACCCTAAAGGCATTGCAGCCAGTATAGTTGACGGTTTATTATATGGCAGTGGTGATGCGGTGATCGGCATCAATCCGGCAACCGATTCCCCGGCACATGTGCAAATGCTGCTGCATATGCTCGATTCCATTATTCAGCGGTTCGAGATCCCTACGCAAAGCTGTATCTTAAGTCATGTAACCACTTCTTTACAACTGGTGCAGCAAAAGGCGCCGCTCGATCTGGTGTTTCAATCTATTGGCGGTACCGAAAAGACCAATAAAAGTTTTGGTATTGACCTGGCTTTATTACAGGAGGCGTATGAGGCGGCTTTGTCGTTACAACGGGGCACGCTGGGTAACAATGTAATGTATTTTGAAACCGGGCAGGGGAGCTCATTATCGGCCAATGCGCATGAAGGGGTTGATCAGCAAACCTGCGAAGCAAGGGCATATGCGGTGGCCAGAAAGTTTTCACCCCTGCTTGTCAATACGGTGGTTGGTTTTATTGGCCCTGAATATTTGTTCGATGGAAAACAGATCATCAGGGCGGCGCTGGAAGATCATTTTTGTGGTAAGCTGCTTGGCCTGCCGATGGGTGTTGATGTGTGTTATACCAACCATGCAGAGGCCGATCAGGATGATATGGATAACCTGCTTACATTATTAGGTGTGGCCGGCTGCAATTATATAATGGGTATTCCCGGCGCCGACGATATTATGCTGAATTATCAAAGCACTTCATTTCATGATGCGCTGTATGTGCGTAAGGTACTTGGCCTGCGGCCTGCACCGGAGTTTGAGCAATGGTTATTAAGACAGGGCATCATGAATGAAGAAGGCGTTTTGTTACCGGTGCAGGACAAGCATAAGTTGCTGCAATTGATGAATAGCTAAGTTCATAAGTTATTCAGTTGTTCAGTTATTAAGTGAACTAATTTAAGGGCGCTGATGCGCCCGTGTTCTACAGGCAATTAATAGCGATTTCCGAACTGAACAACTGAACAACTCAATAACTCAATAATTGAATGAGTAACATAAAAAAATATATCGTTCAAACAGATCCCTGGAGTGATTTAAAAGAGTATACGGCCGCAAGAATAGCTTTGGGAAGAACCGGCACTGCAGAGCCATTGCAGGCTTTGCTGCAATTCAGGCTGGCGCACGCCCATGCGCGTGATGCGGTTTATGCGGTATTGGATCAGCCGATGTTATTGAACGGGTTGCGATCATTACAACAGGCATCGTTTATCCTGCAAACACAGGCTGCCAGCCGCAGCGAATATTTGCAATACCCACATAAAGGCCGGCGGCTGCATGCGGCATCGCATGATCAGTTAAATGAATTCAATAGCACCGGTTATGATCTTTGCCTGGTGCTGGCCGATGGGTTATCTGCCACGGCCATAAACAGCCATGCCATTCCCGTTCTGAAATTATTGCTGCCGCTATTTGAAAAAGCATCCCTGTCTGTTGCGCCTGTATGTATTGTACAGGAAGGCCGGGTGGCCATTGGTGATGAATGTGGCCACTTGTTGAAGGCAAAACTGGTTGCGGTGTTTATAGGAGAAAGGCCCGGACTGAGCTCACCCGATAGCCTGGGCGTATATCTTACCTGGCGCCCCGCGCCGGGGTTAACCGATGAAGCACGCAACTGCATTTCCAACATCAGGCCGGAGGGATTGAACTACCCGGCTGCGGCAGAAAGGATATTCTATATGATCAGTGAATCATTGCGGCTGCAACTATCGGGCGTTGGGTTGAAAGACGGAAGGCTAATTGGCTAATGTGATATTGTGATAATGGAATACAGTTCCTATAATTGAGGGCTTTGTGGCGTTCAATGCAGGGGCTGCTCGTGGGGGGGATGATTGAGACAGGAGATCTGGAAGAAGTATGAGCCTGAAAGATCAGGAACCCCGTTTGCCGGTTAGCGTTTCACGTTTGTAGATTGCCGATTCACGTCTGCCTCCTCAGGAACTACTTCTGAAATTTCACTCTGAACGATCCGTTTGCAAGCACCAGCGAATCTGCATTGGGATCGGCGTTATTGACAAACAACTTGCCTTTAAAGGTTCCGCTTAACGTAGTGCTGGTGATTTCGGTGAAAGTGATCTGGAATGGATCTTCCTCGTCGTACCGGCTGGCCAGGATCTCCGCAGCTTCGGTTGTGTTTGGATTATAAATACCTGCCAAAGCATAATCAGAAGTAGGATCAGTTTCTTTGTAAGTGCCTGTTGCAAAAGGAACGGAGAGTTGAATGGTAAAACCGAGGCTCTCGAGGTTATTGGGGTCAGAAGCTGTTTTACCAAAAACCGAATAGCTCATTAAGCCACCGCCAAGGTCTAGTTGGGAGGCCACTGCACCAATATTAAATGTTTTATCAACACTGCCTGCCTTGCATTTAATATAGTATTGTGCAAGGTCTTCTTCCAGGCTTTTTTCTTTGCCGCACGACGCTATCAGAAACAGCAATAGAATAGCAGGCCAGCTACTGATCAGGAACTTTTTCATACCGGACAGATTTATTTAACCAGGTTATTTATTTCGGGAATTCCATGTGGATATAGGGACGGGATTGAAATAATGAACGGGCAAATGTTAACAAATATTGTGCCCATAAGACAACAGTGCCTTAAAGCGGCGAATACGATTTTTATGTTATGGGAAAAGATTATATATAAAAGGCAACCCTAAAGCCAACGGCCTGATGCTAATAGCAATTCCAGCTGAAAATTTCTGAAAAGTGTGCACCATTATTTTTGATAGCAAATGCTGAATTAAGGAACTTATAACTTACAACTGACCTATATACCCGCCAGAAACTGGCTACGGATATAATCTACCACATTCACCAGGCTGTTCGTTTGCTGAAATACTTTTAACTGCCGGTCGGCCCCGGTACCTTCTTCCATTAGTTTGGTGATATAATTAATAGCATGACGGCTGCCCAGTTCATCGAGCACATCATCTACAAAATCGAGCAGCTCATAGATCAGCACACGGGTATTGATCTCTTCTTCTTTGCCAAAGTCGATCAGTAAGCCATCGATGCCATAGCGGCTGGCCCGCCATTTGTTTTCATTAATAAGTGCCCGGGAATACTGAATGAAGTTGAGGTTTTGTGTACGCAGTTTATAGATCTTGGCGCAAACGCCCTGGAATAAGGCGGCTATGGAAATTGTTTCCTGTACGGTTAAAGGAACATCACAGATCCTGAACTCCACCGTGTTGAAGAACGGATGAACGCGGAGGTCCCACCAGATCTTTTTGGCGTTGTCGATACAGTTGGTTTTAACCAGCAGCTTTATAAAATTGTCATAGTCCTCAATGGTATCGAAGGTTTCGGGTATGCCGGTGCGGGGAAACTTGTCGAATATCTTCGACCGGTACGATTTATAACCGGTGTTCCGGCCTTCCCAGAAGGGCGAGTTGGTGCTCAACGCATAAATGTGCGGTAAGAAG
This sequence comes from uncultured Niastella sp., assembly GCA_966211305.1. Lineage (GTDB taxonomy): Bacteria > Bacteroidota > Bacteroidia > Chitinophagales > Chitinophagaceae > Niastella. The sequence goes on along the minus strand of CBIHPC010000021.1, from coordinate 31,451 downwards.
TACCGGGTTGAATTGGCTATGTGGTTGGCCATTTCGCGGCTTTCCATGCCTACATGTACGTGCAGCCCGAAAATGAGATTGCTGCGTGCGGCATCCTGTAATACATCCAGTATTTCTTTGTAGCGTGCATGATCGGTTATCAACTGGCTTTCCCAATGGCTGAAGGGATGGGTGCCGGCAGCACCAACCCAAAAACCCAGATCGCCGGCTATATGTGAGATGGTGCGGCGCAGGTTGCCAACATCTTTAAATGCTTCATCAACATTGCGGCAAACATCGGTGCCTACTTCAACCACTGCCTGATGCATTTCTGCTTTTACCTTATCTTTTATTACCTTTTGTCCTTCGGTAACGATCCGTTGCTGGTGGCTTTTCAGCTCTCTGTTAACAGGATCGAGCACCATGTATTCTTCCTCAATGCCAAGCGTGAATTGCGAAAAGTTTATGTTTGCCATTCGTATGTTCTTATTACCCCCAACCCCTAAAGGGGGCTTTTATGATTTGATGATTATTTGGTACAAAGGTATTTCGTTCAACTAACGGTTCACCTGGTAATTTACTGATATGCTGTTTCCTTTATAACCCGTCAACTCATTCCTCCGTTTCCAGAACTTCGTTTTTGATTTCGCCCAGCTCTTCGCGGCCCATACTGCGTTTGGTGAATTCGCCCCAGGTGAGGTTATCGTGCCCCGGCTGATGGGTGAGCGCCCGTTCAATGGCATAGGTAGCAGCGGTTTCAACCACCCACTCAAAATTATCGTCGCCTATGCTGGGCCGGTCGGCATCGGGCACCGGGTTGCAAAAATCGATAGCGTAGGGAACGCCATCGCGTACGGCCAGTTCAACCGTATTGAAATCATAGCCGAGGTATTGATTGAGGCGGCATACGATCGCTTCCATCTGGTGTATTTTGTCTGGGGTAGGCGTGTATTGTTTGGTATAGCGCAGGTGGTGCGGGTTATGCGGTTCGTATGGCATTATGTGCACATGTTTTCCGCCAATGCAATAGCACCGGTAATATTCTTCAAAAACAATTTCTTCCTGCAACAGCATTACCAGTTGGCCGGTTTCTTTATGAATATGAAAGAACTCTTCGCGGTTATGCAGTTTGTAAACGTTTTTCCAACCGCCGCCGGCAAAGGGTTTCATATAGGCCGGAAAGCCTACATAGTCGAAGATCTTTTCCCAGTCAAGTGGCCAGGCGAGGTTAACGAATGAGTCGGGGCCGGTTTCGGGCGGCATTTCATAAGAGGGCAGTATGACGGTTTTGGGTACCGGTACCCCGATCTTCACCGCAAGGCAGTTGTTGAAGAACTTTTCATCGGCGCTTCCCCAGAAAGGGTTGTTGATGACCGCCGTGCCGCAAATAGCTGCATTTTTAAGATAGGAGCGGTAGAAAGGAACATCGTGCGAAATGCGATCGACGATCACATCATATTCAACCGCGGCGCCTTGTATTACTTTATCTATATGAACAGGTTCTGCAACAATATCATGTATATTCCTGCTGTTGACGCGTTCTATAAATGCCATTGGAAAAGTTCGTTCCCGGCCGAAAAGAATTCCTATTTTTTTCATACAAGCACATTTGTGTGAAGCGATCTTTGAAATGCAACTCCCTGCTACCAAATTTATCGGAAGCGCCGTGAATAAACAAATCGTACAATTCCTGTACTTTTAACGTTACCACTATTGCAGATTTAACTATTTTTGGCGCCATGCAAACAGAAGTTAGTACCGGGATAATCGTAGAAACGGTTGAATTGCCATCTGAAGCGCTGCAACGTACAGTAACCATAAATTTTTACGGTCCGGCCGGCAATGCCGGAGATAGCCCGCTGGGTTTATTATTATTCAATGACGGTCAGGATGTTGAAGCCATGGGTTTTGATAAAATGATCGGTTATCTGCTGCAAACCGAAACCATCACCCCTTTATTATGTGTTGGTATTCATAGCGGGGAAGACCGCCTGCAGGAATATGGCATGATCAGCAGTCCCGATTTCAGGGGCCGAGGTTCAAAAGCCCCTCAGTACCGCCGGTTTATTTTAGAAGAATTATTACCATATATTCATTCGCGTTATAGCAACCTTGTTTTCAATGAAGTGGCATTTGCCGGTTTTTCATTGGGCGGGTTAAGCGCGCTTGACCTGGTTTGGAACAACCAGGATGTGTTTTCGAAAGTGGGTGTGTTTTCGGGTTCATTGTGGTGGCGCTCGAAAGACCGGAAGGATAAGGACTTTAATGAAGCTACCCACCGGTTGATGCACAACCAGATACGGCGGGGACAATATAATCCCCAATTGAAATTCTTTTTTCAGGCCGGCGAGCTCGATGAAACGGAAGACCGCAATGGTAATAATGTGATTGACTCTATTGACGATACCATCGATGTAATGCGCGAACTGCTGGCGAAAGGCTGGTTGGAAGGGAAAGACATGCGGTATTTGCAGTTACCCGATGGAAAACATGACATCCGCTCCTGGGCAAAAGCATTACCCGTGTTTTTGAAGTGGGGGTGGCGGAAGAAGAGCAGTAAATAAAAGGGTGAGCCAAACGGCTCACCCTTTAACATTAGCGATTGTTGTATTAGTTGCTGCCTGGCGAACAGGTTTTCTTTGCTTGTTAGATCTTTTTTTCATGAAATTGTCAGCAGCGCAATAAGGGTGCTGCGAATGAGAATTTCATAATAATGGTTTAATAGAAAATAATTGGGTGAAGTCAAACCACTATTTACCCCGCGCCTTCGTATAAGGCGATAAAATTACAACAAATCATTTCTTTTGTTTGCACAAATAAAAACAAACGAGGGAGTATCAACAATAAACGAAGTCTCTGATAATCGCTCAACGACACCTTCCTCCGTCAGGTGTTCGCATAAAAGAATTGCACCAACCCGAAAGTTGGTGCAATATTGAAATTTTAACACCCGAGGCTTGGAATTCAACATAGAAGACAGCTACTCTTTTTTTATAAGCAGCTTCTTTACTGTATTTATGTTTAGAAATTTACCTTAGCTCCAATAGTCCATGTTCTTCCGAATCCGGTATAAACGCGGTTGCTTTTTCCTGAACCATTGTTACCTATTACAAAGTCAGTGGCATCTGAAGGGTTATATTTTGTATCATCTACTGATTCTGACAGATAAATCTTATCAAAGACATTATCGACATTCAGGCGGAAGGTGATTTTGTTGCCATGGTATTTTAAAGTATAAGATAACATACCATCAAACAATCCATAAGAAGGTAACTTCCAGGCTTGCACACCGGCTTTGGTAATATCTGATCTGCTTTCAGGTGTGAAGTTAGCATACAGGTTATCTGCATAATTATAGGTACCCCTGATCCTTAATCCGGTAATGATCTCATAAGCTGCGCTTACACTGGCTGTTGTTTGTGCCGCATCACCTACTTTCAGATCTTTTGTATATAAATTTACTGTCCCGAGTACGTCATTGTTATCATTATATACATCACTGGTAACATCATTCTTATATTTCCAATCTCCTAGTGAAAGCATTCCCTGTAATTCCAGTTTATGGATGGGGCGGCTGTTTACTTCCAGTTCAACTCCCTGGTGCAGGGCTACTATTCCGGTAATATTTGCCCGGTAGGTTAAACCGGTAGAAGGGTCGGGAAAGTTCCTTATGAAGTTCTTGTCTTTCCATTCTGTTCTGTACAGGTTTACGTTTACGCTTAGGATTTTTGTACGGAACCCATAACCTAATTCGGTACTGAAGATCTTTTCATTGGATATATTTTTTGCAACATCAACATTGTTATTATTGGGCCAAACAGTATTAAAGAAAGGCGCTCTTTCAAAATAGCCGATATTGGCAAATACATTGTGCTGATCGGTTATACGGAAATTGGAACCGCCTTTTATGACAAAACCGGTAAAGTCTTTTTTCTCTGATTTCCATCTTGAATCAGTAGCCTTATCATATAGGAAGTGCTCGATCCTTTGGTAGTTGGTATTACTTAACGACCCGGCTGCAAAAAAGCTCCATTTATCATTGTTGTATTCTGCAGAAAGATAACCGCCAATCTGTTTTACAAGGCCATCGTTATTATAGTCGATAGCCTCGTCCTGGTCATCGGCAGGTACATATTTATTAGGGTTATTCAGGTCTTTGGTTTCATAATAGGCTACCGTACCAAGCCCGTCTTCCACTCTTCTGTAGTGCAGTCCTTTATAATATCTCAGGTCGAGACCGGCGTTTAAAGAAATGTTCGATGTTATATCTCTTTTCAGGTTCAATACGGAGCCATACCAGTTATGCGAGTTCATTGAGGACCTGCGAATGATACCATTGTTAGAGCCATCTGCGACATATTGTCCCTGGTAGGGCCCTGCCAACGGCCATGCAGGGTTACTCTGGGTTGTACCAAAATCCGTAACGGCAGTTCCAGAATTCCATTTTTCTATATCATCGAAACGTACCCTGCCATCGGCATCTTTAGTTTGGGAAAAACCGCTCCTCCCATTTTGAGAACCTATAGGGCCTGTACCTCCGCCACGGCCAATAGAAGCATACAATACAGCACTGAAATCGGTTTTGTTGTCGATATTCCAATAGTAGTTCATGTTGGCTACCGGCTTATGATAAAAGTTTTTGCTCCAACTGAATTCTTTTCCATGGTAAAAACCCCAGGAGTCATTGTATTTGTAACCACGATTAACAATGGCCGAATTGTTAGGATTGCCAAATAGGGTTTGGTAGGCAATTCCGGCGCTTCTCTGGTGGTGCCATTGGGGGGCTCCTGTGGCCGTAAGGGTTACCGTATGTTTAGAGTTGATTTCCCAACCCAGGGTTAAGAAATAGTTCCATCCTTCAAATGCAGTACCGTCAATATAACCATGACCGCGTGTATGCGAGCCAAGGAATGATAAAGCCAAACCGCTTTTTCCTTTACCGGTAGAATAGCCTACAGTATACTTCTGATATTCGTTATTGCCGACCGTTACAGAAGCCTGTCCGCCTTTTTGCATTTCGGTAGCTTTGGTTACAATATTAATATTACCGCCAACAGCTGCAATAGACAACTTGGATGCGCCTAAACCTCTTTGTACCTGTACATTACTGGCGATATCAGACAAGCCAGCCCAGTTACTCCAGTAAACCCAGCCATTTTCCATATCGTTTACGGGCACGCCATTGATCATTACAGCCACATTGGCCTGGTTGAAACCTCTTACATTGATCCTTGAGTCGCCAAAACCGCCGCCTTGTTTTGTAACGTAGGTAGAAGGTGAGGTTCTTAGTATTTCAGGAAATTCTTTATTGCCAATTCTTTCTTCAATTGCCGCTGCTCTGAAGGTTGAAACAGCAATAGGCGTTCTTCTTTCAATAGCCACGTTACTGCTAACGATTACCTCTTTCATGGCCACCTGGTTGTTTTGAAGGATAATTTCACCAAGGCTGGCGCCTGGTTCTGCTTCGGTAGCAAAGGTAATATAACCAATTGCAGATATTTCCAGTGAAGCTTTTGAGTCGGTTTTCAGTGAAAAACGGCCATCAATACCTGAAACAGTGTGCAGTATTTTACTGTTTAAAGTTGCCTTTATGGTAGCGCCGGCAATCGCTTCCTTTGTGGTTGCATCAATTATTCGGCCGGTAACAGGTGTACCGGTTTGTGCCGAAACCATAAACGGTGCGGCAAGCAAAAGGATCAGAATGAGAGGTTCAATTTTCTTAAGCATATATATTAAGGGTTTTGCTTTTTTATTAAAAAAGAATTCTGAAGAAAACAGAATGGAATCAGCGTTAATGTTGAAGCTTTTTCGCCGCCCGCGGTTTTTTTTCCGGATCGGAACCAGCGTAGAACCTGAACCCGGGCTGGGAATAGCGCAAGGTTACCGGTTTAAGGAGTGTGTGCTCTCTTTTGAATTTTCTCATATTTACGTGTTTGATTTTCTGTTGCAAAGAAACAATGTCATTGATGCGTAGCTTTAGGTTAAGGCATTATCAAATAATTAATTTCCCCGGATATATTTTGGGGCAGAATTAAATATTTATCAGAATAAATTTTTTTGTTTTTATGGCGTTAATCTGGCAACAACCGAGAGTAGGGTATGAAGATCAGAGGTTAGGGATTCCGAGTACTCAGCGCAAAAGTAGCTGAAATTATTTTTTTAATGAATAATTGCCTTTGAAAGCAGTGCACACGTTATTAACGTTAACCAATACCCTGAATTTTACCCAAACACCTGAGATCCCCCTGTTATTTATTTTTCGGCAGTATATATTTTCCTTAGCTATTTGCTATAGAGGCAAGCTGGAATGTAAAAAGGCTGCATCGTTGATATAAGTCAGAGGAACTTAAAATTGTAGCCTGCTTTTTTTGTGCACAAAGGCTACCCGGTGAACAAATTTCTCGTATACCTGTTATATAGCTGTCGTAGCAAACAAATAATCAACCGATTACACGACTGGTTAGGCCCGGGCGTCATATTCGCCACAGCCTTTCCGTATACCAAACAGGCTGTTTGCTTCCCTGTTTTATGTTAACTTTGCCGAAATTTCAAAACATGCTGGATTCTATAGAAAGTGCCATAGAGGACATAAAAAATGGTAAGCTGGTTATTGTAGTGGATGATGAGGACCGTGAAAATGAGGGTGATTTTTTAACAGCAGCACGAAATGTGACCCCTGAGGTAGTGAATTTTATGAGTAAATACGGGCGTGGGCTCATCTGCGCACCGCTGGAAGAGGAGCGTTGTGCCGAACTGCAACTCGACCTGATGGTAAACAATAATACGGCGCTGCACGAAACGGCCTTCACCGTATCGGTTGACCTGCTCGGCCACGGCTGCACTTCCGGCATTTCGGCACACGACCGGTCAAAAACCATTCAGGCACTGATAGATCCAACCATAAAACCTGAGGACCTGGGCCGTCCGGGGCATATTTTCCCGCTCCGCGCCAAAAAAGGCGGCGTTTTACGCCGGGCCGGCCACACCGAGGCCGGCAACGACCTGGCCCGCTTAGCCGGTTTTGAACCTGCCAGCGTGCTGGTTGAGATCATGAACGACGATGGTTCAATGGCCCGCCTGCCCGAGCTGGAAGAAATTGCCAAAAGGTTCGATCTGAAACTAATTTCAATAAAAGACCTGATAGAGTACCGCCTGAAAACCGATTCGCTGATAGAAGAGATCGTTCGGGTTGATATGCCCACCAAATGGGGCAATTTCAAACTGATAGCCTTTAATGAAAAAGGAACGCCTAATGAACACCTTGCCCTTATAAAGGGAGAGTGGCAGAAGGATGAGCCGGTGCTGGTTCGCGTGCACTCATCCTGCTTTACCGGCGATATCCTCGGCTCTATGCGTTGCGATTGTGGTGAACAACTACATGCCGCCATGCAGCAGGTAGAAAAAGAAGGTAAGGGTGTTATATTATATATGAACCAGGAGGGCAGGGGTATTGGCCTGGTGAATAAATTGAAAGCTTACAAGTTGCAGGAAAGTGGTTTTGATACCGTGGAGGCGAACCTTCATCTTGGTTTCCCGATGGATAAACGTGATTATGGTATCGGAGCACAGATCCTGCGCTACCTCGGCATTTCGAAATTGCGCCTGTTGAGCAATAACCCGAGAAAGCGGGCTGGCTTGCTGGGTTACGGGTTGGAAATTGTAGATGCTGTTCCTATAGAGGTAGTGCCCAATCCGCATAACGAAAAATACCTGACTACCAAGAGAGATAAGTTAGGGCATGATATTCTGAAGAAATAAATTAGTTTATAGTTTTTAGTTTCTGGTTTATGGTTACCGTTTATTTCAAATGGTAGCCATATTTTTTTAGGCACTGGGCTGGCCTGTTCGGTCTGCCTAAAACAGAAAGGGTGCTCCGGATAAAACAACCACAAACTACAAACGACAAACCATAAACTGACTTTTAATTACTCCCGTTATCATTTCCTGTAGTATCTACCAGCGGTGGCCTTAGTTTTTTCTTTTTATCAACCCGCCACAGATCGCTTATTTTTTCGAAATCGCGGCGATAGCTGATGCTGGCGCCGGAACGGTTTTGACGGGCGCCTGTACCAGAGAGGTAATTGTATGAATCGCGGTAAAAGAAGGTGAGCACCAGTTTACCATCCTGGCGAATCTTCCAGTCGGCCGAAATATCGGGCAGGAACTGCAGGTTCTTGGTGGCCTGCACCTGTTGTGCCGACAAACCAAAATCTACCGCGCTGCCGAATGTAAAGGTGAGGCGTTCGTTCAAAAAGCTTTTACCGATATTTAAGTTCAGGTTGGTGCGGTCGATGTTCAGCCGGCTGCGATCGATATTATCTATAAGATTGCTGCCATTATACAACTGCGCATTGAAGTTGACCTTGATGCTTTTATCGTTGAAGATCTTCTGGAAGATGCTGGAGAATTGTTTACTGAGCGCGCCCGACAACACACCGGAAATACTGTTCACCACAACACCGCTGAATGCAATACCGCCGATGGTACTTTGGCTCGATGATGAAATAGGGCCAAAGCTGTTGAACACGATGAGGAAGGCCACCTGTTTATTCAGTTCGTTCTGGTCGCGTTGGATCAACTGCAGAATGGCCAGCGCATCAGGATCGTCCTTGATAGAACTACCGGTGGGCAGCTCGATCTGGAACCTGATATCGGGCTTCATTAATTTTTCAGTAAGCATGGCCACTACAATTACTTTACCGCGGTATTTGCGCACATTGTCATTGGCGCTGGTAACCGCACTGGTAGCCAGGTCACTGAACCTTACATCGTCGGCTACGTATTCTGCATCGATATCAATTTCGGCATCATATGGGTCGCCGCGCCATCGGATAAAATTACCGGCATTTTCCTTCAGCTTAAATGGCTTGCGCAGCAGTGACTGGAAATTGAAATTGTAATTTCCGCGATCGATATCGTACCGGCCGTTGATACTGAAGTTACCATCGGTGCCGGTTTCCATTTTCAGGTTGCCATGGCCAACTGCGGTGATGATGTCACCCGTAAGCTCATCGATGATCACAAACATTTTGGCATAGTTGTTTGCTACCACATCGAGCGACACATGCAGGTTGCTTGCTTCGGAGCTGCGCACGGCTTTCATTTCGGTACCGTACTTTTTCCAAACCACAAAACTGGCTTCACCGCTTTCGCGACCGGTTTGTGAACGGATATACAGTTCGGAACTATCGGCAGGCTCCCCGCGAACATCGAGCCGCATATCTTCGAGCGGACCGCGGAACGTGGCGTTTGCTTTTGCTATCAGCTTCCCGAAGAAGGGGTCTTTGCTGGTAGGCGGCGTGTTCAGCACCTGCAGTTTATTGGTGTTGAATGCAAAATCAAAATACAGGTCGTCCCAGGCCTGGTGCCTTAAGATACCTTTTGTAATATGCCCGGTATTACCGAATTCATCTTTGAATGCAAAATTGCCAAAGTCAACAGCGCCATCCCTGAAATCAAATGTTGCCGCTGGTATTTTGTATAATACGTTTGTATAAATAACCCGCAACTCACCATTGCGCAGTTGTATACGGCCAAGGTATTTCAGGTTATTGGGCGGTCCTACAATACGTAACTGCCCGGTGGCATACCCGTTGAGATCGGTGAATACATCTGAAAGGTATTTATCGAGCAGATCGATCTTTGTGTTCCTGAAGTTACCGGAAATATCAAGCGGTGCATTGTTGGCGGTGTCACTGAGATCGTACAACCCTTTCAGATCGAAATTGTAGGTGTCGTTCTCTGAAATAGTGCTGAAGTTGACCTTGCCGGTACGCTGACTGTAATTGGCATTCAGCTTCAGCTTACCTATGGAATCGTTATCGAGCCGGAACATCTCGGCATCACCATTCAGGTCAACCTGCAGTTTTCCAAAGGGATCAACGATGTCGACGTTGGCAGTCAGCAAACCTTCCAGGCGGTTATCGGTAACAACATATGGCGCAAAGTCGCCTATATTCACTTTTCTCAGTTCTACCTTAATATCATTGGTGCTGCCTTCATCGGAGGGGTGGGTGGTAACCAGTATTTCCTGCTGGCCGTTATAAATTTTTACCCCATCGGCCGATACCAGTTCTTTACTCAATATCAGTTCGCCGTTCTTTTCAATGGTCCAGTTTTTACCGTTCAGGTCGAAGTTCGATTCATTGAAGGTAATGCGAACACCCGATGGCATGGTTTGCACGCGGGCGAACAGGTCGGCCGAGTTAAGCGTTTGATTGGCCGCTGTTTTTAATTGAACCAGCGACATGTCGTTGGCCGAGCGCACCCGCAGATCGGTACCGGGGAAATGCAGGCTGTCGTTGATATATACATCGGCTATTGAACTGGTTAAGGCAAGTGTATCGTAATTACCGGTGCCTTTCAAGTTCACGTTATAAAAAGCGATGTTCTTATAATTGAACTGGGGAATTTCGGCATTGAGATCGAGCAGGTTTTCCTTGCTGTTGATACGCCCGGTGATGGTACTGTAGTTAAAACCGCTTAGGTTTTTATCAATAAAGCTCATGTATTCATCCACTTTTTTTGTGGTGAACACAAAGCTGAAGTTCTCATTCTTCAGCTCGGTCTTCGAAGGTTTTATGTAGCTGGGGTAGTATTTATTCAGGAAAGAACGAACCGCATCGGGCAGGTCCCTGATCGAAAATTCGCCCACCAGCGCACCGTCGAATTCATTACTTACAACCGTGATCACTTTGTTTTTGCCCATAGCCTTCGATTCAATGCTTAATGAATCGAAAGAAAGCGGCTTGCCATCTTTCAGCACGGCGGCCTCGTAAATGCGGGCGGTACCTAAAAAGTTATCGATATTATCGCCGGTAAAGTTCATCCTGAACTTACCTTTTACTTCAATACTGTCGCGGGTGAGTTTTACATTGCGCAGATCGGCCTTGCTTACCTCCGCTTCGAAATTGAATGCTGGTATTTTCTGGCTGAAGTCGACCAAGCCGTTGAGGCGGGCGGTTAAATTGGGATCGTTGCTGATTACTTCTCCATTGAACAACCGTTTGGCAATGGTGCCTTTTACCACGATGTTCTGGTAGTTATAATTGTTTACGTCGAGCGAGCGGATGTTGCCGTCGAGTTTGGCGTTGAGGGTAGTGGCTTTCAGTCCACGCCCGTTAACCGATCCTTTAAAGTTGATCAGTCCAACCTGAGGCACATCAACGAATTCGCCAAGGGCAAAGGACCTGGTTTCAATACCCCCTGTGTAAACGGTTGGCGCATTATCGGGGAACTTCATGTTCACGTCGCTCACAATTACGCCGAGTTTGGTTTCTATGGTACCGTAGGTTACAAAGTCTTTTATAAAACCCGTAAAGTTACCTCTGAAGCGCAGGTATTCGAGTTTGTCGAGCCGGGGTTGGGTGATTGTTTTAAGATCGGGGATGATGGTGACGGCATCGCGGTAAGTGGTGCGCAATTCATTCGCCTCAAAGTCGATATACATTTTATCGACGTTGGTAATGCTGTTCATGCGAATGTTTCCGTTGAGGTAGGTGTCTTTACCCGCCTCGATCACCAGCTTACGGGCGCTCATGCTTTCCAGCGTACCTTTTGCTTTACCGGTTACGCGAATTTCTTTTTTCCAGGCCTGCAGCTCGGGGGCAAAATAGGCAATGTCGTCGCTGTTTATAACCGCATTGGTAAAATCGCCTTCCATGCGGATCTTTTCCTCGAAGTCGCTCATATCGTCAAACGTTGCATACCGCATGGCGAAGAAATTCTGCAGGTGGCTGCGATTGGTTTGAATATCGAGGCGGGCGAATTCCATGGCCTCGGGATGCCAGGTAAGGCGGGCGCTTAATTTTTTAACTACAAATCCGCTGCGTTCTTTGGTTGAAAGCAGGATGCGGGCGGTTAAGGTGTCCTGTTTTAAAGCGATCTTGTTAAAGGTTGCATTTATATCGGCAAAGCGAATATGAGCGCCATCGAAATACTCGTAGGGCAGCCTGTCGGTTTGCAGATCATTTAGAAAGGTGCCCTTGTTCAGGGTGAGTTTGGTAACGGCAATATCCCAGTTGCCCGGGTTCCAGCGCAGGTTATTGGGATCATTTACAATTGGAACGGAATTGTGTTTGGGCCGGAGTGAATCGGGCCGGTTACCGGTATAGTTATAAATGGAAAAGAAAGGTTTGTCGATCTGAATTTCATTGATATGGGCTAACCGTTTTTTCAGGTTGATCTCTTCGGCGTCGACGTCCATTGAGCCCAGCACCAGGGTCATATCTTCCCCGCGCCAGCCATCGATCTGTTTCAGCTTTACATTTTTGAATTCTACTTTTTCGAGATCGAGGTCGATGTCGTCCTGTTTTTTTACCTGTTGTTTTTTGGGACTGCTGAAATAATCTTCGAGGAAGCGGTAGTTCCAGGTGCTGTCGGTACGCCGGAGATGAATAAACGCATCTTCGAGCCCGATATAGCTGAGCACTACGCGGTCTTTAAGGAAGAACCAGTCGGTAATGTTCACCTTAACGGCCCCGGCGTACAGGAGGGTATCGTTGTGTTGATCGTTTACGAGGGTGCCTTCGAGCACCATTTTATTGAAGAGGGCGAAATCAACGTGTTTGATCTGAACTTTTGCGTGGAGGTTTTTGGAAAGTTTGCCCGTAACCTGCCTTACCAGCCAGTTTTGGACCAGTGAAGTCTGAATGGCCAACCAGGCTAATATGATCAGGCCGATCAGTACCAGCAGGACGGTCCGGGATATTTTCCAAAACTTTCTCAGGGTTGGAGCGTATTAAATGTAAAAGTAATAAAACCGATCTCTATATGGCACAAAATCAATACCAATGCAATGTTTTTATTCAACTTTTCCGGGCATTTAACATACCGTATAACGCGTAAAGCGGGTGTTGATGAATTGTACATACGTAAAATGGCCACGAAGGTTGGATATTCCATTGGTTTTTAACGAATAATTTGGGTAAATGGTTCAATACAGGTAAACGGGGTAAATGATCGCTCCCGGCCGGGGGAAAGGAGTTGGTAAGATAGACCAAAGAAAGAGGGAATCAAAGCAGGGGAGTGGGTAAATATCGTGAACCGGCAATCGGCAGGGCCACTGTCAATCCTTTGACAGCCCCGATACCTGATCAAAATTCATAAAATGGCAAAGCCGATTTTATTGTTTCAGCTTTTTCATGGAATTGTTTGCCAGCAGGGATTTTATTTGGGAAATGGCAATTTCATTGAGTTGTTGAAGGCGTTTTTGATTGTGGAAGCTCCTGTCGTAATAAAACTGCATTGATGCTTTCGAGGTTACTGAGTACGACAAGTTGTTCCAATGTAGCCTCATCCCGGATGTTTCCTGTTTTGCCAGGATTTTCTTTACGCCATTCTGCTGCTGTTTTTCCAAAAAGCGCCATGTTTAACAAGTCGGCTTCGCTGGCATAAATGGTTCCGGTTTGCTGGCGGGTGAGTTGTGGCGGAATGAGTGTTTCTTTTATGGCGTCAGTATGAATGCGGTAGTTTATTTTAGAAAGGGTTCGTTGCAGGTTCCATTCCAGTTGGTGGGTTTTATTCTCCTCATCTTTCAGGCGTTGAAACTCTTTGATAAGGTATAGTTTGAATTCGGCGCTGAGCCAGCTGCCGAATTCAAAGGCGATGTCTTTGTGGGCGTAGGTGCCGCCGCCATAACGGCCGGCTTTGGAAACGATGCCTATTGCATTTGTCTGTTCAGCCCATTTTTTAGGGGAAATAGTAAAATTATTCAACCCTGCCCTGGTTTTAACCCCCTCGAATTCGAGGGGGTTAAAACCAGGATTGTAGATTTGCTCCCAGATACCTAAAAATTCTAAAGTGTTACGATTGCGTAACCAATTGGCAATAATAATTTCATCGCCAAATGGCCTCACCATATCTGTTAAAGAAATATAATCCTGCTCATTTACTTCTATAATTTTTACCGGGGTATCTTTTACCACAATGACTTTATTATTCGGCATATCATTACTTGTTTTGGGACTTGGAAAGTACAATAAAGTTGAATATGCGCTGATTGATATGGATCAAAAAAAGTGAGATAACTAAGTGAAAATGTGTGCTTAGTGTGATGTATTCCTGAACTTGAATATCACTCTTTAGTAGTGGTGACCGGATTCGAACCAATGTCCGAACCTATAGGTTTTGCCTATTGCCAATTGCTTATTGCCTGTTGATATTCGCCGGGTCCTTCACCCCATCGCTTTTATTATAAGCCTCCGATCTTCCTTTTTCGATGGAAAGGCTTTGCCAGCCCGCGTCTTTGATGAGTTTCCCGATGTAAATGATCTGTCCAACATGGTAAGGATAATGCGCCAGCTGCCGGTTGATGGCATCGATCACCAGCAACGGTTCTTCCCTGATATAGATGGTCTTCAACAGATCGTTTTCGGTGAGTGGGGCGAGCGCATCGAGGAAACAGTTCCAGCCTTTTTCCCACATTTCGAGCAGTTGTTGTTTGCTGTAGTTGTGCACTTCAAACTCTTCATCGCGTTGCCGCCAGGGCTTTTCCCCATCTTCGGTTAAAAAGTTGGTCCAGCGGCTGAGCATATTGCCCGCCATATGTTGAATAATTACCGCAATGCTGTTGGAAGCGGCATTGGGCGCATAATGCAGCTCGGCCTCTGAAAGCTGGTCAAACGTTTTTTCACCTAATTCTTTATAATAGCGTAACCGTTTGATGGCTGTTTGCAGGTATTCGGTTCCGGGTGAAGCGCTCATAACATAGATTTGATGCAAGTTATAAAAGCTACAATAGCGGCAAAAGAAACAGTTTATGGTTTTTAGTTTATGGTTTATTGTTCTTTAAAGTCGGGCAGCCAGACTTCCAAAACGCTGAACTTATATGAACTCATTTTAATAATGCCTGCCCAATGATGCGGCAGCAACCACAAACCACAAACCACAAACCACAAACCACAAACCACAAACCATAAACCATAAACCATAAACCACAAACCAATTAATATCCTGCCGCCGAATCGTCGCCGCGTTTATCGGCCACCGCCTCAATGGTGCCATTAGCATCGATGCGTATCACCTCGGTACGGCCGATGGCGCCACGCTGGGTCACTTTATAACCCATTTGCTGCAGCTGCTCCCTTACCGGTTGGGGAAATGCAGCTTCCACGAAGATCTCATCGGGGAGCCACTGGTGATGGAATTTTGGTTTGTTCACAGCATCTTCCGTGCTCATGTCGAATTCCAAAATGTTAATCAGCGTTTGAAATACCGATGTTGTAATCGTAGTGCCGCCCGGCGTGCCCACAACCAGGAACGGTTTGTTATCTTTTAAAACAATGGTTGGCGTCATGGAACTGAGCATCCGCTTACCGGGGGCAATGGCATTGGCATCGGCGCCAACCGCGCCATACATATTGGGTACGCCGGGTTTTATGCTGAAATCATCCATTTCATTATTCAGTAAAAAGCCGGCGCCGCCCACAACGGTACGGCTGCCATACCCACCATTCAGGGTAGTGGTAACGGAAACGGCATTGCCGCTTTTGTCGTATACGCTGAAGTGGGTTGTTTCTTCACTTTCAGGAATAAGTCCGGCCCGGGTGGTCGCACTGCTGCCTGCCGTTTGGGCATTATAATCTTTCATTCTTTCCACCGCATAGGCTTTGCTGGTGAGTTTTTTCACCGGTACTTTATAAAAATCAACGTCACCCAGGAATTTTGCCCTGTCGGCATAAGCGCGGCGTTCTATTTCCGTCATCAATTGTACCGCCCGGGCCGAAAGAAAACCATATTCTTTCACCGGTTGGGCTTCTATCATCTGCATCATTTGCGGCAGCAAAACACCGCCACTGCTGGGCAGGGGCATGGTGATTATTTTGTAGGATTTATAGTCGAAAACAACCGGTTCCCGTTCTTTGGCCTGGTAATTTTTAAGGTCGTCATAACTGATGATGCCGTTGGCCCTTTTCATTTCTTCAACAATCAGGCGGGCGGTTTCTCCTTCATAAAAGCCGGCCATGCCTTTATCGCGGATCCGTTTAAGGGTATTGGCCAGGTCTTTTTGAACCAGCGTATCGCCGGCCTTCCAGCCACCCGCTTTAACAAATACGGGGGTAACCGTATTATATTTAATAAAGGCGTCGCGGGTGCGGTTCAGGTCGTGGGCCTCCGATTCAGTTATTACGAAACCGTTTTCGGCGAGGTCAATGGCGGGTTGAATTAATTTGTTAAAGGGAAGTTTGGCATATTTCATGCACCCGAATAAACCTGCAACTGCGCCGGGAACACCTGCCGCGAGGTGACCATTTTGACTTAAAGCCGTTTGAGCATTGCCCTGTTTGTCGAGGTACATATCACGGTGTGCCCTAGCCGGTGCTTTTTCGCGATAGTCGATCGTAATGTTGGCGCCGTTGGCCAGTCGCATAACTGTAAAACCACCGCCGCCAATGTTACCTGCACCGGGGTACACTACTGCCAGCGCCAGTTGTGTAGCAACGGCAGCGTCAATGGCATTGCCGCCCTGTTTCATTATGGCAACACCGGTTTCACTCGCCAATGGATGTGCAGAAGTTACTGCGCCATTTGAACCGATTATCTTTTTTTGTATAGTGTATTCATAAGGGTTAATTTGTAAAGTAGCGGCGGAACGTGGGCCTGAACAGGCGCAGCAAAGCATTACTAACGGCAACGTGTACGAAAAAACAGCTTTCATATTAGAATAAGTTAGAGTAGCTAAAATTAACAAACCAAAATTAGCTTCCTGTTTTTTTTATATTTGGGTTAAAAGTTCTAATTTTAGAACACTAACAAAAACTGTTTACGGGGTCCAAACCACATGAGCTTATGAGAAAGTACCATTGTACGCAACTTATAGCAACCTTCCAGTCTTCTCAGCTCCAATGTGTTTTGCGGTTTTTTGCATTCCCTTTGTTGGTCAGTAATCCATTTTCACTGGCATGCCATAATTTTCACGCAGACGTTTCCATAAATAATACCTCCGGCAGGTAAGGTCCTGCAAGGTTAACACACATGATCACTAGTACGCAATATAATTGCGTTCATTATAAACGCTTAGTGGTCACATGAGAAAATAAAAGCATTTCACTTAGGTGGGGTGCTTTTTTCTTTTTCACCGATTTAGTTACTTTCACAGTACATTTTTAAATATGAAGAAAGTCACCGCAGGCGTAGCGTTGTTGTTACTAATTTCCGGTCTGGCACTGGCCCAGGTAAAATCACCCGAACAGTTCCTCGGTTACAAATTGGGCGCCCGTTATACCCCTCATTTTAATATAGTGAACTATTGCAGGCAGGTAGCCGAAGCAGCGCCCGAAATGGTAAAGCTGGAGCAATATGGCACCACCAATGAAGGCCGGCCCTTATTGTTACTATACGTAACATCGCCCGGCAACCTTTCCCGCCTCGAAGAAATAAGGCAGAATAACCGGCGGCTGGCCGGAATGACTTATGATAAAATGGCGCCGGATGAAAAAGCGCCCGCCATCCTGTGGCTGAGCTATAATGTACATGGCAACGAAACCTCTTCTTCTGAGGCCGCCATGCTTACCCTGTATGAACTGGTAAACCCGGCCAATGCCAAAACAAAAGAATGGCTGCAGCATACCGTAGTGATCATCGACCCCTGTATAAATCCTGATGGCCGCGACCGCTATGTGAACTGGTTCAATTCGGTGGTAGGCGCAAAACCGAACCCGCAGCCCTACACCCGTGAACATTCGGAACCCTGGCCAGGCGGAAGACCCAATCACTATTATTTTGACCTGAACCGCGACTGGGCCTGGCAAACACAGGTTGAAACGCAACAGCGGATTATTAAATACAACCAGTGGCTGCCGCATATACATGTAGATTATCACGAACAATACTATAATAACCCGTATTATTTCGCACCGGCCGCCGAACCATACCACGAGGTGATCACCGGCTGGCAGCGCGAGTTTCAAACCATTATAGGCAGAAACAATGCAAAGTATTTCGATGAAAACGGCTGGTTGTTCTTTACCAAAGAACGATTCGATCTTTTCTACCCCAGTTACGGCGATACCTACCCCTTGTATAAAGGCGCCATCGGTATGACCTACGAACAGGGAGGCCATAGCCGCGGCGGCGCTGCCGTTATTAACCGTGATGGCGATACCCTCACCTTATGGGATAGATTATATCATCACTTTACTACCGGTATGAGCACCATCGAAGCTACCGCGCAAAATGCGCCAAAAGTGGTGCAGGAGTTTAAAAAGTATTATGATAAAGCGCGTACATCACCGCCCGGTGAATTCAAGTCATATGTGATAAAGGCAGATGAAGGAAAAAAGATCGTCAGGCTGCAGGAGTTGCTCGACCGTAATAATATAAGATGGGCATTTGCCAACAATGGAAGCAGTTTTTCAGGTGTGAACTATTTTACCGGTAAAACCGAGTCGGTAAAAACAGTCAGAGCGGATGTCGTTATCAATGCCAATCAACCCAATGCCAATTTATTGAAAGTGCTTTTTGAAAGGAACTCCCGGCTTACCGACACCGTAACATATGATATCACGGCCTGGTCGGTTCCGTTTGTATATGGACTAACCACATACGGCATCAACAATTATATAAGCGGGGTGATAGATAATCAACCCATATACAGCGATACAATATTCTCGCCCATAAAAGAATCTACAGTAGCGTGGGTCGTACGATGGAACGGTTTGAACAGTGTGCAGTTCCTGAGCCAGATCATGCAGCAGAAAGTAAAAGTGCGCTATGCCGAACAACCCTTCAAGATAGGCAATGATGAATTTGAAAAAGGCACCCTCATCATTACCCGTACCGGCAACCAGGCATTGGGCGCTTCGCTGGGCAAGATCATTTTTAACGCGGCGCGTAAAGCCGGCATCGGCTATGTACCGGTTACTTCCTCTTTTGTTGATAAAGGTTTTGACTTTGGGTCAGAAAAAGTGCATGGCATGCTGGCGCCCCGCATCGGGTTGCTGGCAGGCGATGGCGTGAACTCTTTAAGCATGGGTGAAGTTTGGCACTATTTCGATGTACAGATAGGTTATCCGGTAAATGTTATCTGGTCGAACGACCTTACAAGAAATTACCTGAAAGAGCTGGATGTACTTATTTTACCCGATGGCAATTACCGCTTTTTGAGCGACCGCCAGATGAATGAGGCCCTGAAAGACTGGGTAACCAATGGCGGCCGCCTGATAGCTTTGGAAAGCGCCGTTGGACAGTTATCAGCTGCCGATTGGGGCATTAAGATCAAGAAAAGCGATGAGGAAAAGGAAAAAGACGACAAAAAAGAAGATTATAGCGTGCTGCGCCGCTACGAGAACCGCGAACGGGACTTTATTCCGGGATACAATCCCGGATCCATTTATAAAGTGGAACTTGATAATTCACATCCCCTGGCCTTTGGTTATGATACCGCTTATTATACCCTCAAACAGGATAATAACATTTATGAGTTCTTTAAAGAAATGGGCTGGAATGTTGGCGTGATCAAAAAAGACAACCAGGTAGCCGGTTTTGTGGGTTCGAAGCTGAAAGATAAACTGAAAGACGGCTTGCTGTTTGGGGTGCAGGATATGGGGCAGGGCAATGTTATTTACCTTGCCGATGACCCGCTGTTCAGAAGTTTTTGGGAAAATGGAAAGCTGCTGTTCAGTAATGCGGTTTTTATGGTGGGGCAATAGGTAATGGGATAATGTGATAATTTGATAATGTGACAATGGAATACAAATACAATCGGCAATCGGCGCGGCGCAAGGTAGTGCAGTAGTCTCAAAAATCGCGGGCTATTCACGATTGCCGATTCACGTTTTCACCTTTCACCATGTTAAAATTTACCAGCGGATTGGCACACTGCTCAGCATTGTGTTATTTTGCCCCCGTTTTCAGCTCAAAACCAAAAGAATGAAACGCCCATGGCAAAATTTTCATTATAGCATAAAGCCAGTGAAAATTTTGCCATGGTAAGTTCCATCTGGCTAAAAGAAAATAATAATTTTCAGATGAATGATTTTTACCCCGGGCGCTTACTGCTGCTGATCGTTTTGCTGTATGTACTGCCAGTTTCAGCGCAACCGCCCGTAACCAATACGTCGGCCGATATTTTCCTGCAATTAAAGAAGCTCAGGGTGCTGGGGTCGGTATTGTATTTTGCCGCCCACCCCGATGATGAAAATACCCGTTTATTAGCCTGGCTTGCCCGCGAACGGTTATACCGCACCGGTTATTTATCCCTCACCCGTGGTGATGGAGGGCAAAATCTCATAGGTGACGAACAGGGCATCGATCTTGGGCTGATACGCACCCAGGAATTACTGGCCGCCCGCCGTACCGATGGCGCTGAACAATTCTTCAGCCGCGCCTTTGATTTTGGGTTCAGCAAAAGCACAGACGAAGCACTGGAAAAATGGGGCCGGGAAAAAGTGCTCAGCGATGCCGTTTGGATCATTCGCAATTTTCAGCCGGATATTATAATAACCCGTTTCCCGGAAGACAGCCGCGCTGGTCATGGCCACCATTCTGCATCGGCAGTGATAGCTCATGAAGCATTTCGTGCAGCGGCCGACCCTGCAAAATTTCCTGAACAACTGAAGAACGGGGTGCAGCCCTGGAAGGTGAAACGCATCTTCTGGAATACCTACAACTTCGGCAGTACCAATACTACCAGCAATGAACAGTTAAAAATAGATGTAGGCGGTTACAACCCTTTAGTGGGAAAAAGTTATGGTGAAATAGCAGCGGAGAGCCGTAGCCAGCATAAAAGTCAGGGCTTTGGCGTGCCGGGAAGCAGAGGCGCACAACTCGAGTATTTTTCATTCACAGATGGTGAAGCTGCACAGAACGACATCATGGAAGGAGTGAATACAAGCTGGGCAAAGGTGGAAGGCGGCGCCGCCATCGAGGCCATGATAGATGATATCATGAAGAATTATTCGCTTGCCAATCCGGAGAATTCGGTTCCGGCCCTCGTGAATTTGTATAAGGCCATGCAGGCATTGAAGGATGGTTACTGGAAGAAGCAGAAAATGGAAGAAGTGCAGCGCCTGGTAGAATATTGCAGCGGATTGTTCATGGAAGCCACTACCGGCAATGAGCAGGCTGTTTCAGGCGATTCAGTAAAGATCAGTATTACTATCAATAACAGGCTGGGTGTACCGGTACAATTGAACAAGGTTAACCTCGATGTACTTGACACCACTATTAACCAGAACCTCGAAAAGAACCGTAACGTAAACCTGCAGCGCACAATTTATGTGTTCACTACAAAGAAAATTTCACAGCCTTACTGGCTTGAGCATAAGATGAGCGATGGCTCTTTTACCGTCAATGACCAGTTGCTGATTGGTAAACCGCAGAACGAACCGCCTTACCAGGTGCGTTTCGACCTGGTGATCGCAGGCCAGCCTTTCTCATTTACCAAACCGGTGCAATACAAACATACCGATCCGGTGAAGGGCGAGTTATACCAGCCGCTGGTTGTTGTGCCTTCAGCCACAGTTACCACCGAACCAAGCGTTATTATCTTCCGTAAAAATGAAAAGCAAAGCGCCGAAGTAGCCATTACGGTAACAGCCAATAAGCGGTTCTCGGATTATACCGCTAAGATCTCGAAGCGGCTTACTTATGATAACAGTATAAAGACAGATAGCAACTTTTCTTTACAGCCGGGCATGCAGCGTCAATACATCTTCAATATCGATAATGGCATGCTGAAAGATAAAGAGCATGATTTCGTGCAGGCCTTTGTTGAATTGAAGAACGGGAAAGAAGAACAGCCGGCTTACCTGAACCTGAACAACATCCGTTACGATCATATTCCGCACATCCATTATTTTTACCAGGATGCCATCAAGGTGCTGAACATAGATATAAAAACGGCAGGTAAAAAAATTGGTTATATTGAAGGCGCAGGTGACAAGGTAACCATTGCATTGCAACAGATGGGTTATGAAGTAACCATTTTAAAAGAAAAGGACATCAACCCGTTTAACTTAAAACAATTTGATGCCGTGATAACCGGTGTTCGGGCGTACAATGTGCATGATTACCTTAGTGGTAAACACGAGGTGCTGATGGATTATGTAAAGAATGGCGGTAACCTCATTGTTCAGTATAATACCAGCAATTTTATCAGCTCGGTAACTTCAAAAATAGGGCCTTATCCCTTTGCGATCTCACGCAACCGCGTTACTGATGAAAAGGCAACGGTAAACTTTTTATTGCCCGGGCACGCGGTGTTGAACTATCCTAATAAGATCACCGCAAAAGATTTTGACAACTGGGTGCAGGAGCGGGGTATTTATTTCGCCGACCAGGCAGATGCGGCTTATGAAATGCCATTGTCAATGGCCGACCCGAATGAGAAAGAGCAGAAGGGAAGCCTTATCATAGCCAGTCATGGAAAAGGTAAATTCGTTTATACGGGGCTGGTGTTCTTTCGCGAACTGCCTGCCGGTGTGCCGGGCGCTTACCGGTTGCTGGCCAACATTATTGCATTAAATAAAAAGAAGGGATTTTAGATGACTCGTTTATCAAAGCGTGAATGGTTTTTTATAATAGCTATTGGCGCCGGTTTGATACTGGGACGGCTGCTGAAAAAAATGACCATTGGACTGGCATTGGGATTATTACTGGCATTCATGGCCGTAATGATCGTTTCGAATAAACGGAAATAACCCAACAAAAACGAATACACATGTCAACGATCGATAAAGAACAGATCCCTGTTTTTAAGAAATGGCGGCATTGGTATTGGCTGGTGATAGGGTTTTTATTAGTGCTGGTGGTTTTGTTTTATTGCTTCACTAAATTCTTTGCATGAACTTTTCCCGGTTAGACTGGACGGTGCTTGTTTTCACCCTGCTGCTTATCATCGTGTACGGGGTGTACCGCAGCCGTACGTCGAAGAACCTGGAAGGGTATTTATTAAGCGACCGCCAAATGCCCTGGTGGCTGGTGTTGTTGAGCATCATGGGCACACAGGCCAGCGCTATTACTTTTTTAACCGTGCCCGGGCAGGCCTTCAGCGACGGCATGCGGTTTGTACAATATTATTTCGGGCTGCCACTCGCCATGGTGGTGATCTGTATTTCGTTTGTACCCATCTTTCACCGGTTAAAGGTCTTTACCGCATATGAATACCTCGAACAGCGGTTCGATGTAAAAACCCGTTTGCTCACTTCCTTTCTTTTTCTGCTATCGCGCGGCCTTTCAACCGGGGTAAGCATTATTGCGCCTTCTATTGTTTTGCATAGTATGCTGGGGTGGGATATAACCTCAACCAATGTATTCATGGGTGGACTGCTGATCGTTTACACCGTAAGCGGCGGCGCCAAAGCGGTGGCCTATACGCAACAGTTACAGGTGATCATTATTTATACCGCCATGTTCCTGGCTGCCTGGTGGGCCATTAAAATGTTGCCCCAGGGTATTGGGTTTGCCGATGCATTGCATATCGGCGGCAAATCGGGCAAACTGAATGTGATCACCTCGGGTGTTACTGAAAAAGGGTTCGACTGGAAAGACCGTTACAATATCTGGAGCGGTGTAATAGGCGGTTTCTTTCTGGCATTGAGTTATTTTGGCACCGATCAAAGCCAGGTAGGCCGTTATTTAACAGCCCGCAGTGAACAGGAAAGTAAGATCGGTTTGCTGATGAACGGGCTGGTAAAAGTACCGCTGCAATTTTGCATATTGCTGATAGGTGTATTGTTGTTTGTGTTTTATCAGTTCAATAAAGCGCCGGCCTTTTTTAACCTTGCGCAGGAGCAAACAATAAAACAAAGCGCCAACGCCGGCGAATTTGCTGCGGCCGAACAGCGATATCAACAGGTGCAGGATGAAAAAAGAAAAACCGTTGTGGCATTGGGCAATGCCCTGCAAAAGGATAATGAGCCGGAAATTGATCAGTTACGCTCGAATCTTCAGGTGCAACAGCAAAAAGCGCGTGAGGTGCGCGATTCTATTTCGAATATTGTAAAAAAGACCATACCCGGCAGCGATGGAAATGATACCAATTATGTTTTTCTTCGTTTTGTTGGCGACTTTTTACCCAATGGCCTGGTAGGGTTGATCATTGCTATTATCTTCCTGGCCTCCTGGAGCAGTATCGCCGCGGCCTTGCATGCGCTGGCCTCCTGTACCATGATAGATTTTCATAAACGATTATCGAAGCGGGCCGCTACGCCTTTACAGGAATACCGCTGGTCGCAAGCCTATGCGTTGATCTGGGGCATATTTTCTGTAATTGTGGCCCAGTTCAGTTACAATCTCGGTAATAGTCTGGTGGAGGCGGTGAACATCCTCGGTTCCTGGTTTTATGGCACCATCCTCGGCATATTCCTGGTAGCTTTTTACTTTAAATGGGTAGGAGGGCATGCTGTTTTCATTGGTGCTATTATAGCAGAGATCATTGTTATCGGCGTATATACGCTCAACTGGCTCTCATTTTTATGGTTGAATCTGGTAGGGGCTGTGGCGGTGGTTGTATTCAGCTTTTTGTTACAGCTGTTATTTTTTCGCAACAAACCCGCTGTTCTGATAAATGAAGGTGAAAAATCATCACAGAAAGAGAAAGTATAGGTCCGGCGCCTGGTTATTGCCCGGTGGCGCCGGTACCGGTCATAATTAATAGCCTTCAATCTTATTGGCGTTTAGCCGATCACCAGTTCCATTTGAATGTTGCATCGTTCATACGGTGTTGCATGGCCTATCACTTTCCGGAACCCCAGTTTGTGATACAGGTTGATGGCGGGTTTCAGGATGGTATTGCTTTCGAGATATAATTTTTTAGCGCCTAATGATCTGGCTTTATCAATGGCGGCTATTCCCAACAGACAGCCAATGTTTTTTCCCTGCGCTTTTGGCGAAACGGCCATCTTCACCAGTTCGTATTCATAAACAGGATCATCCATTTTCATCAACGCGCATACACCCACCGGTTCGTTGTTATATAACGCTACCAGTATATGGCCGCCCGGGTCAATGATGTTTTGTTGTGGATTATCAAGCGCTTTATGATCGGCCGCTTCCATTTTAAAATATTTTGAGATCCATTCCTCATTCAATTGTTTGAACGCTTCCTGGTAGGCTGGATTATAGGCTACGATCTGTACATCGCGGCTTTCGCGCAATTTCTTTTGTTCCTGTACCCGGCGCAGGAGAGATTTCTGTTTTAAAAGGAATTCCCATTCCTCAATGGCTTTCCACAGATCGTGACGGGTTTGCGATAGTGCATCCTCTATGGCATTGGTAACATCTATATATTGCGGGGCTATACTGTTTACTACCTCTTTGCCTTTTTTTGAAAGGCAAACCACGTTCTTGCGGCCATCCTGTTTATCCTTTTTTTCAGTTACGATACCCTGTTTCACCATTTCCCTGATGATAGTGCTTACAGAAGGGTGGGAGTGGCCGATCTCTTCCGCAATTGCGGTAATGGTTTTGTCCTGCCCCTGCGACAGGGCATGAAAAACAGGGAACCATTTGGGTTGCAGCGATACGTTGTACATCTGGTAAACCTGGCCGGCATCCTCGGTTATTTGTTCACTCAGGCGGCGCAACCGGCTGCCCAGCGCCATTTTGCCGGCATTGTTGTAGAAGTCCATTGTTTAACTAATTATGTAATTGATTACGTAATTTAGGACATTGTTGTTTTCCGGCAAAAGAAAAATGTGTTTTTAAAACATGGTAGTAATAAAAAAAGGTGTGTTTCAAAAGAAACACACCTTTTAAAACATTGAATGTGAATGCTATTTTAAGGTAGCAAGCAGCTTTTGGTTCAAAGCCACATAATCATCGTTTTTGGCTTCTTTGGCCAGTTCAATTGATTTGTTGGCTGTCTCAATGGCTTCCTGTTTTTTGCCCAGTTTTGCCAGGCAATTGGCTTTCTGGTGAAGTACCCAGAAGGCTTTGGGATTTTGTTCTGCCGCTTTGTTGAACCAGGTAAGGGCCTGGTTAAGGTCCTTGCCATTGTCCATGTAATACATAGCAGCGCCGAAATAAGGATGTTTTTTAGCGTCTTCCTGTTTCATCAGTTCATCGATCTGGGCCATTACTTTGCCTTCGATATCGGTGCTGATGGGAAGAGCCACATCGGTTTGGTCCCACATCAGATGCAACTCAATGCTTGTTGGTTTTACATTGGCGAATTGCATGGTGAAGGTTTCCACTTTGTTTTTGATGCTTACAGGTTTTGCCTGTACACGCACTACATCATTTTCCTGTTTGTAAGCTGATGGTGAAGTTACATCCACTGATTTGGTAATGATGAACGTCCATGAACCTTTATCAGGAATAGTAAGCAAACCATATTTACCGGCTGGTATTTTTGTACCGCCGATAGTTACCTCATCGGCAAAGGTAAGGGTGGTAGCCTGGTTGGCACCGGTGCGCCATACTTTCCCAAAAGGCACCAGGTCGCCATAAATTTTACGGCCTTTCATGTTGGGGCGGGAGTATGACAATTCAATGGAACCAAGGCCAAAATCCTGTTTAATGGTTTGTGTACTGGAAGGCGCAGGTGTTTTAAGCTGCGCTTTGGTGGTAACAGCAAATGCGAGCAAGCATCCAATCATTATAGTCTTTCTCATGACGAAGGTATTTGCGCGAAAGTAAGATATAAAAGAATTGCGCAATGAGAAGTTTGGATGAACGGATCATTAAAAACGTACCATAACGGTAACACGGGCTTTGCGTCCACTCCGTAATTTCCACGAAGGCCCCTGTTTTATAAGCCTGATGGCTTCTTCATCGTGTAGTTTTGACAATGACTGTTTTATTTTGAAATCGGCTAAAACGCCTTTTTTATTTACTTCAAATGAGAGCACTACATTTCCTGAAAGACTGTCGGCGCCGGCCGGTGTCTTTTTATTTTTTTCCAGGTATTGCCCAAACGCAACCCAGCCGTAGGCAGGTTCCGCTTCATAAACCGTTACATTCGGGAGTTTATAGTTGTTTGCCAGCTGTTTTCTGCCGTTGGCAGTTACCGGTGCGGTTGGGGTGTAATAATTGGCATTGGCCGCATGGTTCGCGGGTTGCAGTTGCAGCTGGTTCATTGATGCATTGTTCTGAAGAACGAAATTCTGCGTTCCGTAACCGCTTACGTTCACAGCCACATTCACTACCGAATCGGAAACCGGTATTTTAAAAAAACCCGATTTGTCGGTGGTGAAATTATTGAAGAAGTTGTTATTGTTGTTTTTTTGTATCTGTACATAGGCGTTAGCAACGGGATTGTTGAATGGGTCCGTTACCTGGCCTTTGATAAAACCCGACAGGTTCTTGTCTTTTGGGGCCGCTTTTTTTAATCGACGTTCCGGTTTGGCTATCGTTATCAGTTCGGTCTCAGCTTCTCTCTCCTGAAATTTTGCATCATCACTTTTAACGGATTTTGACACTACCGGCGCTGCAGCGGCAGCAGGAGCCGAAGGCGTGGGGTCCACTTTCTTTTCGGCCAGCACTTCCTTCTTTCCCTGATCGGCAAAATACCTGTCAGGGTTTTCCAGCGCCTGTTTATTGGGTTCAGCCTGCGCCTGCGTCGAATAATGTGAAACATTCGGCTGTTGCTCCGGCTTCCATGTGGTGGGCGGTGCATCCACTTTCTTTGTTATATCCTGTTGTTTATTCCGGTATTGACTATTTGTACGGGGTGTTTCAACAGGTGGCGTTACCGAATCGGTATTGATGGTGATATTTTTGCTGTCGGCTAACGAAGGCGCAGGCGGCTGTTGCTGTTGCTGATTTTCTGTTTTGGCAATGGCGGTTGTATTGTTTTCCGCTGTGTTCCGGTTAACGAGGGTGTAGATCCACACGCCGCTGATGATCACTATAACTGCGGCTGCAGCGGCCTGCCAGTGGCGGAACGGTTTAAACGCCACTACCCGGCCTTTGCCGGTTGTACGCGTTTGAAATTGCTGATGCAGTTGTTGTAGCTGACCGGTAACAACACTTTCTTCATGTTCTTCAAAAGCCTGTTGCATACCTTCAATGGCGTCGGCCAGGAACGGATCGTCAAGCGCCGCTTTTTCCATAGCGTGCATTTCTGCGGCAGATAGTTTTCCCTGCACATATCGCTGGATATCTGCTGCCGAATATTGACTGATATGTTCCTTATGATCGTTCATGACTGGTAAAGCCTGGTCAGTTTATTTTTCAGTTAACCGTTCAATACCTGGTATTCCGGGCTTCAACGGTTTCCGTTTCCGGTTTCTCCATACATATTTTTAAATTCCGTCTGCCGTTCTGGATAAAGCTGCGAACCTTATTCCATTCAATGCCGGTTGCTTCGGCAATTTCTTTATAACATTTGTTCTGCAAATAGAACAGTTCTACAGTTGTTTTTTGCTCCGTTGATAAAGTTTGCAAACAACGCTCCAGCTTTTGCAGGTTCTCTTCCCTCACCTGTATGCCATTCAGATGCACTTCTTCTTCCAATTGCATACTGTCGGGATTAAATTCTGTTGTTTTCAGGTTTTTCGGTGTGCGTAACTGCATGAGACAGTAGTTTTTAGCCAGGGTATACAGCCAGCTTTTAAAATTATCCACCTCATGTTTGGGCAATTTGACCACCAGTTCCTCAAAGATCTGCATCACCGCGTCCCTCGCCGGCTCGGGTTGTTTCAGGTATTTCAGGCAAACGCCGTATAGCAGGTCCATATACCGTTGAAACAGCGCCGCCAGCACATCCATATTCCCGGATGTGCGAAACAGGCTGACCAATTCCCTATCGGGCAACTCGCTGGTTGGTATGTTCTTTAAAAATGCCACCGACGCTTAAAATTAACAAAAGATATAACAAGTTGGTTGTGTAAATAATAAGGCGATAATTCCGCGCTTTGGTTGTCATCTTCTTATCCAGGTTCAAATGCCTGCCCGGTATGGGCTTAAATATTTTTATTTCCGGGTTATGTAATTTTTGCGGCAGCCACATCAATATTGGCAAATACGTTCATTATGCCAAAATCTTTACAGTTAAACATAGCCGAACCCTGTTATGAGAACTGGCAAAATATGACCCCGCAGGAACAGGGCCGTTTTTGCGGTTCGTGTCAAAAGACGGTAGTTGATTTCACTATGATGAGCGACCGGGAGGTCCTGAACTATTTTTTAAAAGCAGATCATAATGTGTGCGGCCGTATGGCCGATGACCAGTTGAACAGGGAATTGAAAATAACAGAAAAGAAGAAACGCTTTTCATGGGCGTACGTGTGGAATATTCTGGTGGCCACTTTTCTTATGACAAAGGCAGATGCCCAGGTTAAAGATAAACCTGAGAAACCGGTTGAAGTTATTAGTGAAAACAGGCCAATCATGGGGAAGGTGGCCTACGGGCATACAGCTAATGTAAAACCTGCCGCTATTCCTGTTGAAATAAAAGGGGTAGTGTTGGATGAAAAGAACAATCAGCCGATCATAGGTGCAAGTATCCGTGTTAAAGGTAGCGGCAGCGGTTGTATGGCCGATACTACGGGTAAGTTCAGCCTGAAAGCGGAGAAGACCGAAGCGGTGGTGTTGGAGTTCAGTGCTATCGGGTATGAAACGCAAACCATGGAAATTGATGCGCTTGCCAACAGGAGTGATATTCAGGTTGCATTGAAACCTGACGTTCTTGGGTTGGCAGAGGTTACTGTTAATAGTTCTGAAATTACAAAGAGGTGTAATGTCAGAATGGGCGGTGTAAGTTACCGTGTTACTCATACCAGAACTGAAAAAATAAAAAGCAATATAAACGACTTGTTGCCGAAGAAAGATATCAGATTATATCCCAACCCGGTAGTACGAGGTAACAGCCTGCAGATACTTTTATCGCTAAAACAGGCCGGTGCATACAAACTGGAGGTTTTGAACGCGGCCGGACAGGTTATGCAGGTACAACCGTTGTTGATGCAAACAAAGGAACAGGTGATCGATCTGCATACGCAGGTGGCCTGGAGCGCCGGTATTTACTGGCTGCGCATTTCATCGCCCAATGCAAAGAATGTTTATCAAAGTAAATTGTTGCTGCAATAGTTTTTACAGCGCAATACTTATGGAATTTTGTTTTTTCCGGCATCTTAATACAAACCGCACTTATGTCAAAATCCGTACAAATTCATATACCGCAACCCTGCCATGAGAACTGGCAGAACATGACACCAAAAGAACAGGGACGCTTCTGTGGTTCGTGCCGGAAAATAGTGGTTGATTTTACCACAATGAGCGATAAAGAGTTACTTGATCATATTTCGAACGCAGCCGGACAGCATACATGCGGCCGTTTTTATAATGACCAGTTGAACAGGAATATTTCAGCGCCGAAGAACAGGCGGCGGTTTTCCTGGGCCTATGTCTGGAATTTATTGCTGGTGACTTTCCTTGCTACTGAAACATACGCACAGGGCGAACCGGTTATCAGGAAAAAAACTGAGGTGCAATTGCCTGACGTTACTCCCCGCGTAGGCACTTTTGCCGTGCGGGAACCAGATACAATTGCCTCGAAAGAAATTAGTGGAATTGTTATGGATGACAAATCCAGGGCGCCGTTAGCCGGTGCAACAGTGATGGTCAAAGGAACTTCAAAAGGAATGGTTACTGATGAAAAGGGCCGGTTCAAACTGATGATAGATGATAAGGGTACCGCTACATTGGAGATTACATATGTTGGCTATGAACCCCAAACGGTAGTGCTAAAAAATAAAAAGAAAGCGAATAAGATAAAAGTCAGGATGGTTGAATCAGATGTGGTTATAGCTGGAGCTATAGTTATAACGAAAGAGGAAAATTAATAAAACTATAATTCAAAATAAATCCCTTTTCCTTTTTTCTACGGGTTCATCAGGAAGTAAAATGAGGTAGTGATTATTTCTATTTCATGGTTCTGTACCGGCCGAAAGGCCGGTATTTTTTACTTAAACGCCGGATGAAACTGCTGCAGCGTATCGCGCAGGAACTCCCTGTCGAGGTGCGTATATATTTCAGTGGTGGTAATACTTTCATGCCCCAGCATCTCCTGCACGGCACGCAAGTCGGCGCCCCCTTCTACAAGGTGTGTGGCAAATGAATGCCTGAATGTATGCGGTGAAATATTCTTTGTAATGCCTGCTTTTTTTACCAGGTCTTTCAACATCAGAAAGATCATTACCCGCGTTAATTTGGTGCCGCGGCGGTTCAGGAACACATAATCTTCATGTCCCTTTTTTACCGGCACATGCACGCGTATATCCCTTTTGTATATGGTAATGTATTTTACGGCTGAATCGCCGATAGGCACCAGCCGTTCCTTATCGCCTTTACCTGTTACCCGAATAAAACCAACATCGAGGTACAGGGCCGATAATTTCAGGTTCACGACCTCGCTTACCCGCAAACCGCAACTATACATGGTTTCAAGAATGGCCTTGTTACGGCCGCCTTCAGGTTTGCTAAGGTCTATTTGTCCAATGATATTTTCTATTTCATCAAAGGTGAGCACATCGGGCAATGCGCGTTTTAGTTTGGGCGCCTCCAGCAGGGTAGTGGGGTCTTTGGTT